>DRLZ01000328.1 GCA_011322755.1 Crenotrichaceae bacterium | reverse complement strand
TTTAAAATCCAAGGATGATTTAACAATGGTATGAAACCAGCGAATATTTAATAACACAAAAAACAGTTTCATTCGTACAATGCGTATCAACTCAGAGTTGGCTGATTGAGACGCTTATAATCCAGAACGCTTACAATCCAGAATAGGTTGAATGAATTCGATTCCTTGGCTACGATGGAATACTATTGAAATCTAACAACCTTGCACGCATGCGAGTTAAATGACATCAGAGAGGTTAAATCTGTGCCATAACTCCGTACTGTTGAAGCAGAACGGCAGTATTCTTTGGCAGAAAAATCAGCTCTGCACATTGATCTTCTGCGGGGAAAATCAAAAACTCACCATTACTATTCTCACGTACAAATTTACCCAGGTGCGAAAAGAAAGTATCATTGATCCAATTAGAATTTTGTTGAAATTCCCAACGAATACTTTCACCGTTGTGCTGAAAACTGAGTGTTGCTTGTTGATTCTCATCGTCAAAGCTGGAAGATATATCTGTAACAAGCAGCTTATTTTTTATTACAGATAAATGTTTTTCGAATACAGTCGCATAAGCGCTGTTATCTTCGATGCATTTTGTATCAAAGTGTACAATGTGTTTGCTTGCATATTTTCGCAAACACTCAATAACATCGCTGCTATCTTGCAATTCAATTCGGGCTGAAGCGGGAATAACACCAACTTGTTTGAGTGATGCAGTAATTTTCGCGCTGGCTTCCTTGTCCAATGGCAAAACAGTATGGCCACTATTATCTTCATTCAAGACTGACTGTACCAAACCTTTCAGCATTGTGTTACCCAGCTCACCGGGCAACACATTCGCTAGTTCAGCTAATTCTTCGAAATCTTTTTTTTCCTGCTGTATTTTTAACAAATGATAGAGTGGAACAACGACTGCCAGTACCATGCCAATCACTATCCACATCCAGAAACCTTCAAATAAATAGGTGGTTGCCACTGTAAAGGCTGTAACAAATAACAGGCTTTTTATCAGTGATACCCACATACGTAATGCCCATGCTTGCTCATTTTTGCAGGTTTCAATTACTTGCTCTGCACTGAGTTTTGACTTGCTCATGGTAATAGTTCCAGACTACGAGTAACTGCAATGGCTATTCCGAAACCATAGAATAGTAGCGGGATACTATAGGCAACCAAGCAAATAACTAATCCGGCTTTTTCTTCATCTGGTTCCAGGTTTTTACTCCCTGTAGGATCATCGATAAATTCCCGGATTGTGGAAATGATATAGTAGCCACAGACGACAATAATATACGCTGTTAACCCAAGGTAGATATAACGCAGCATCGGACTGTCCAGTGATTGAAAAAACAAAACAGTTGCTGCAATCAAGCTGATATAGCATAAAGAGTCCCGAATGGTATAAAATAAATCCCAACGTCCTGAGTCTTCATCGTCCTCCTGTCCCGATGTCCAGTATACAAATCCCAGGGTAACCACAATATAGAGCCCACCCCACCAGGCAATATGTGTTTCCATTGTTATCTCCTTCAAAATCTTGAATAGGTTATTAGGAGGGAGAATTGGATACTATCCTCGCTCCTTAATTTCACGCGTGGAATGAACAAACAGGCTATTAAGTTCAGTCTGGTTTCGCCATTATCTCTCTAGAAAACTGTCCGAGAGCTCGGCTACCAACATTTTATACACAATATATTGTGTATAAAATTCTAATTATCACTCTATGCTGTGTTCAATTGTTCAACTTTGGCATTCTCGGACAGCCTCCTAGAATATTTTGAAAACGCCTTTCTTTTTTGAATGTTTTTTTAAAAGCCGGACAAGATCTTTGTCGCGGGTTTTAGCTACCTGCATGGCAGATTTGCCGTTATTATCCTTAATGTCTGTTTGAGCACCTGCTACGAGTAACATTTCAGTCAGTTTTCCGTTTTCAGCAGAAATAAGCATCATCAACGCTGTTCTGCCTTGTTCATCGGTTTGATCCAGTTCTGCTTTAGCATCAAGCAATAGTGATATCACTTCCTCATCTTCATGATAGGCAGCAATTACAATCGCAGGTGCATTCCCAGCAGGTTTCAGTGTTCCGTATTTATCCTGCATTGAGCCAAGAATACTTTTCATGACTCCCATGGTTTTTTTGCCTTTTTGACTGCTTCCGGCAGCAGCATTAAATAACAGTTCTGCAAGTTGTTCTTCTGCAGCTTGCTCGTTCAGATCTTCCCGTGACGGGTGAATCAGTGTATCCGGATTACTCCCTGCTTTTAGTAACATAACAGCCATATCAGTATTTCCTTGTGATATGGCATAACCAAGGGCAGTATTTTCATTACGATCGGTTTCTTCCAGATCTACAGACTGCTCAAGCAAAAACTTCATGCACTGTATCGCATCCCATTGAATGGTTTGGTGCAAGAACGGTATGTATTCACCTTGCTCAGGACTGGAGGGATCAACGTGTGGTACAAGTGTTGTTAAGGCCGTTACATCATCTTTCTGGATGGCGACAGCAACACGCGTTAGCAACGGAAGTCGTGATAACAAAATCTCAAGCTGGTCAACAATATCCTGCCTGGCGTCATCACTGGACAAAGCAGCATAACTTTCCCTGATTATTTCCTGTTGCTGTTGATTGAGGTTTTCGGGCACATGTTTGATCAAAAGGGAAAGACAATCAACAGCTGTATAGCCGACTGCCTTTGCAATCAGGGTATTCTCGTCATCTGTATCATTCTCAATAGGCAGAAACGGATTAATGGATTTTCCCAACACAGCCTTAAGCACTTGAACCCGGTCATGGACTAAACATGTTTCAATCAAACCCGATCTGTCCAGCTTTTTGATTTTATCTACATCCCATAATTGTTTTATTTTCTCAAGGTGGTTATGGGCAATTGCGGTCATTAGGTCTAATTGATACTCACCTGAATATGCGTCATCCGGCACCACCAATTTCGCGCCTGCTTTTGTAAATATTCGGGCAATAGGCCCGGGAGCTTGTATTTTCCAGAGTATGCTGCCTTCCTCGTCAACTGTATTGACGTCAATACCTTTTTTAATCAACAACCGGGTAATTGCAGCCGCAGTGTTGGACTGGTAATCAATTAGACAATAGGGTGATTCTTCACCACTTGTAAAATCCAGACCTTTCTCCATCAACCGGGAAATCAATTGCAGATGATCACTCTCCAATGCCAGGTTTATCAAGTCATCAATCAGCTCTTCATCTTCAGGCAAGGTTGCCCCGGCATCTAACGCAGCAAGCGCCAAATCAAACATGTCATATTGAATTGCCTGCATCAGCAGCGGCGTATCATCAATCAACAAATCGGGATCAAGACCATTTTCCAGGAGCAAAATCGCCTTGTTTTCGTCATCGTCATCCATTGCCTGCTCAATCTCGCAAACAGGATTCACTAATGCGAGTTCATCCTCAATCTCTTCATACTCAACCGACTTGCCATTTTTAAAATAATATTTCTCAGATTCACCAACCTGGTCATAAAAAATATCAATAACCAAAAGATCAGCACCAGCATTGGTCAATGCCTGAGTCAACGACTTTGATAACAGACTGGAGGGACTGCCTTGTAGCTGAAGTTCAATGGATGTTTCACTCTGATTTAAATCTTCCAGATACATTTCGGATAAGTCAGATTCAGTTAATCCTGACTTACCAGGAAAACTGGCTAACCGTCTGACAGCGCTTCCATAATTCTCATCTTCAAGCGGTAGCAGCGCTTGATAGAGTTTTTTTGCAGTGTTTTCGTTGGCGCAGTAACATTTGAAGGTATACCAGTTTGCAGACATGATTCTTTAGCCTTTAAAGTTTATTTCAGTGATGTTTCAATGTTAGTTGATTTGATGATTTTTTTAAGAACCTGTTCAGGGTATTGATCAATGGATGCCGCGCAAAGTAACCAGTAAACAAAAAGTGCAGCATGCTGGAATAAGGTGCGAGGGTTTAATACTATCCGTATCTTGATTTGTCTTATTGCCGGTAGTGGATTAAAACGGTGATTAGGGTTCTCTCGATAGATGCGTTTCATACATCAACATATCCTGTTATTCTTTTAATCAATAGGTTATGAGCTAATTCGAAATACAAAGTGATTTGCGCCAATAACATGTTTAACCCACGATTTATTGTAATTTCCTGTGTTGCAGGAGCAATTGCGTAGCCAGCAATATGCCAGTTTCTACGCCTTGAATAGCAACAAAAACCCTGCATCAGCATACGAATATTATTCAATGCTCACTGCTTGGCAATGCACTGATTAATCATAAAATACTTGACCCAGTTCTTGTTTTATAACAATTTCACTGCCCATCAAATACAGTGTTTCAGCGCTTAATCAGGGTTTTTAAATCAACAACAAGTCTAGTGACCCATCAGGCGAGTAGAAAGCGTTATCAATACACTGTTCCTGATATACTTTCCCGGCATATTGACAGAGGTACTTATGACGGAAGACCAAAAACAAAAGCTGGAGCAACAACTTTGGAATATCGCGAATGAATTGCGTGGCAAGATGGCCGCCGATGAATTCCGTGATTACATATTGGGATTTATTTTTTATAAGTACCTGTCTGAGAAGCAGTATCTATTTGCCAATAAACTGCTTGAAACCGAAGATGATTTTAATCAGCTGTTTGAAGACCTGGATTTAGGTAGTACCAAATTAGGCCGTAGTCCTAACGCACGAAACGCGCTGATTGCCAAAGTGCTCTCGCATCTGGACAAAATCGATTTTGCGCTGGAAGATGCCAACGCCGACGTGTTAGGTGATGCATATGAATATCTGATCTCGCAGTTTGCATCAGGAGCCGGAAAAAAAGCCGGAGAATTTTATACCCCACAGCAAGTCTCGAAAATTCTTGCCAAAATCGTAACGCTGGACAAAACCCGCTTAAAAAACGCCTACGACCCAACGTGTGGCACTGGCTCGTTGTTATTGCGTATCGCCAGAGAGGCGAAAGTGGGTGAATTCTTCGGGCAAGAGCTGAATCGTACTACCTATAATCTGGCGCGAATGAACATGATCTTGCACGATGTGCATTTCAGTCGTTTTGACATCAAACAGGAAGACACCCTCGAACACCCGTAACACCTGGAACAGCGTTTTGAAGCAGTGGTGGCTAATCCGCTTTTCAGCTAAATGGAAAGGTAAAGATAACCCACTCAATGATACTGATGATCGCTTTAGCCAATAGGGGCGTTTAGCACCAACAACCAAGGCAGATTTTGCCTTTGTGCAACACATGATCTACCAAATGGCCGATAACGGCACCATGGCGGTGGTACTGCCGCATGGGGTGCTGTTTCGTGGTGCGGCGGAAGGTGCAATTCATGAATACATCATCAAAGAGCAGAATTATCTCGATGCGGTGATTGGTTTACCCGCCAACCTGTTTTATGGCACTAGCATCCCTGCTTGTATATTGGTGATGAAAAAATGCCGCGTGAATGATGACAATATTTTGTTTATTGATGCCAGCCAGCACTTTGAAAAAGTCGGCAATCATAACACGCAGACCGATGCCCACGTTGAGAAAATTATCGAAACCTACCAGCAACGCGAAGCCGTCGATAAATATGCCTATGTGGCAACCCTGGACGAGCTGAAAGAAAACGACTACAACCTCAATATTCCACGCTATGTCGATACCTTCGAGGAAGAGGAGCCAGTCGATATTGAGCAGATCGTTAAAGGCTTGAAAGCAGTGGGAGAGGATATAAAGTGATTGGTGGCGGCTGCCACCAAGGCAAAACAGAGCATCAGGTTTGGCTGGAAAACCACAAACGCTTAGTGCATCGGGCAAGGCGAGAGCCTTTTATTGCCCACAACATGAAGAAATACGGTAAATTACCGATTTGGGTGGCGATTGAAATTTGGGATTTTGGTTCTTTGTCGCGGCTGTTTGCCGGAATGAAGCATCAGGATAAAACACAGATTGCCAGTCAATACGACTTCGCAAGCGGAAAAGAATTACAGGGCTGTTTACGCAGTTTGAACTTTATCCGCAATGTAGCTGCGCATCACAGCCGATTGTGGAATATTAATGTTCTGGAGATAGCGAGCAAACCCAAGAATAATGAATATTGGCACTCTTTAAAGAACAACAGACCTTTCTTTTATTACTGCTCTATGCAAGCGATGATGCGGGTGATATGCCCCAATTCCAGTTGGGCATTGCGCTTTGAGGAATTGATCAAAAGTTTTCCTGAAATAGCGGCGAAAACAGCCAGTTTGTCGGATTTCGGGATTGTTGGAGGCTGGCAAGCGTGGCCACTTTGGGAATATGAATCAAGGATTAAATAGACGCATCACCAGAAGAAACGAGAACCGACGCGTACACATTGCTGTGAAGAGGCGCCGGTCATATTCATTGAGATGCTACTTAAAGATTATTCTGCTGTCAACAAAAAGCACTAACGCGTCCGTTAAGGTTTAGGTCGACCGCGAATCCGCAATCTTTATCAATAGTACAGGGGGCAGTGGGTGATGTTCAAGAATTATTTACCTAAATGGAATGTTATAAAACATGACTAATCTAAGGTGCGTCGTAAAATAGTCATGACTGTTTTACGATTGTAATAAAAAAGTGACGACCGAATCAGAACAAACCCTGGAAAACAACCTGACTGCCCAGCTTGAAACCCTGAGTTTTGAAAAGGTGTGTATCAACGACGAAACCGCTTTGTTGGCGAACCTGAGAAAACAGCTGGAAAAATCAAAACCGATATGGGGATGGACATGTTACGCTGCAAAACAGCGGTGATGGTTAAAAAAGAGATTGCAGTTAATCTGTTAGCTTATAACCTGATCCGAGCAAATCTTGCAAGGGCTGCTTGCCTGAATGATAAGCAGCCGCGTTACCTCAGTTTTATGGCGGCTGTTCAACTGGTGCGCAATACGGCAAGCGTGTGTATCACAGCAACGGGATTAGTGTTAAATCAATTGATCTCACCGCTCTTAGTCGCGATCGCTCAAACAGAAATTGGGCAGAGAACAAGGCCCAACCAACCCAGGGTAATTAAGCGCAGACCGAAGCCTTATCCATTGATGACGAAACCACGCGGTGAATATGCAACTGTTTGATATTCTTAAATATCACATGACTGGTAGCAGTATTAGACTCTAAAGTGTTTATATCATTTAGCTGTAAAGTATAGTGGATATGTAAGCGGATAAAGAAGCCCCCCCCTTAGTTAATTAGTAGTTCACGAAAGGCCATATGTGATGTAAATCGAATACAAACTAAATCAACTTTTCAAAACTATACGATTTGTACGTCCTCTTGATTATCGCTGAAAGCTAACATTTAGTTTTGTATGTAAATTGTCACAATCATTTGCACTGCACGTAATAAAACTATTTCGGCATAGTCTATACTATGCCGTTATGTCATCTTAATAAACCAATTGGCCATACTCATGACACTTGACAACCTTCCTTCAAAAAAGTCTTTTCCACCATTACTGTGGATATTTACCTGTTGTTTATTATTTGTGTCATTAACAGTTCGCGCCGATATTGGAGTTGACTGGCTGGTATCGCAAACCCAGGGTAATGGCAGTTATTCATCACAGGATGATATTGCCACATCATTCCAGGCAACGTCAGAAACACTGACAACCTTGTATGCATTAGGAGAAACCACGCAACCGGGTATTCCTTCCGCACATCAATTTATTAATAATGAAACGTATCAAGGCACGGAATACTTATCTCGCCAGATTATTTCTAATATCCAGCAAGGAAATGCTGTCACTGATTTAGTCTCAACCTTGCTTGGTTATCAGAATCTGGATGGTGGGTTTGGTGAGCTTCCTGGATATAACAGCACAACGCTGGATACCATTTTCGCAGCACAGGCACTTGCTTTAGCTGGTCAAACGTCAACACAGGCGGCCGGATTTGCAATCGCATTTCTACAGTCCCATCAACATCAGACAGGCGATTTCTCATTAGCCGGTAACGATGCATCCATTTACATCACTGCATTAGCTTCACAAACACTACAAGCATACCAATACACATATGCACTTACAGACAACATCACCCGCGCGAATAATTATCTGTTGTCTCAAATCAACGCGGATGGCTCGATTGGTGAGTTATTTGAAACGGCTGTCACATTAACCGCCCTGGCTCCAACGATTGCAGATCAGGCGCTCTATCAGCCACTAGCCGATCACCTTCAAGCAGCAAAACTAGCCAATGGGTCATGGGAAAACGATGTCTACACGACGGCTTTAGCATTAAAAGCGATACACACCCAGCAGACAGTTACGCCACCTCAGCCTGATTTAAGCAGTCTTTCTGGTGTCGTCAAAGATGGCGCATCCAATCAGCCATTAAATGGCGTTAATGTTGTCGTGACATTGTCAGATGGTCAAGCATTGTCTGCAACAACCAATTCAGAAGGACGTTACCTGATTAGTAACATACCGCCTGGAAGCGCATCGGCGCAGTTTAGCATCAATACCTATTTTTCAGCCACTGCCAATGTCACACTCATTGCCGGTCAAGTATTAAGCTATGATGTGAGTCTGTTATCAGACCCTGCAGCCAACCCAATCCAGTTAAGCGGACAGATAGTTGACATAGACACAGCCATGCCAGTGTCTGGTGCAAGCATTCAAATTCTCACCAGCTCTTTTTCCACTCAGAGCGATATCAATGGTGATTTTGAGATTCTTGATATCTCAGCTGGCAGTATCACAGTCAAGATTACAAAAGGCGGTTATTTGTCGCAGCTATTATCAATTTCAGCCCCCGCAGGCGGAATTGTTGATCTGGGCGTTATCAATTTAAATCCAGGCACTGTAACAGGAACAGAGAGCAGTATTTCTGGAGTAATCACAGATGCAGCCACTGGAGACCCACTACGTGGTGTACTCATCTCAGTCACAGGCTCGGATAACTTGTCAACGTTTACTACCCAGGATGGACAATACACAATAACCAATATCCAGCCAGGAACTATCGTGGTAAGTGCATCGCTCGATGGTTATCAGATAGCAACAGGCACGGCAGAACTGGTTGCCGGAACCAACCTGCTGTTTAATGCAGCGTTGGTCAAGAATTCAAACCCTGCTCTGGTCCCCCTGCAAGGACAGGTGATTGATGCGGGTACTCAACTGGCATTGGCGGGTGTGAGTATCTCAGC
>DRLZ01000327.1 GCA_011322755.1 Crenotrichaceae bacterium | reverse complement strand
TATTGTCACCAAACCAGTTGCCAGTTGCATCTAGATTCACTGCTGTTTCAAACAAACAATCATTACCAGTGTTATTAGCGATAATTGTATTACCAAGCATTACTTGTGGTTGATGATTCGTGTTATCTTTCACTCCCTCAATAAACAAACCACCTCCTGATGCACCTGTAACATTGATATCGAATGTATGTGCAACATTGTCAGTGATCGTTGTGTGAAGAAACCTGGATACGATGCCAGAGTCCATATAAATTGCTCCTCCACGAAATGCTCTGTTATCAGCAATCATTGAATTCACTGATACAAACTTGTTACCAACCTGACCAGGAGAGGAAACAAACCGAATTGCACCACCTAATTCAGCAGAATTTTGAACTAAAAAAGTTCTCTGAATCATCAACGAGCCTTGTGCATCAATCGCGCCTCCTCCAAACAATTCTGCATGATTCCTAATAATACGAGCATCTTTTATCACTAAATTTCCAACCGAATAAATCGCACCTCCACTTCCTACCGCGTGATTGTTTTGCAACTTAACATGCTGCAAGTTAAGTGTTCCAAGGTTAAATATCGCCCCTCCCTTGTTTTGAAGACTATTTCGTTCTTCAAAATTAAAAAAGGTTTCATTAGCACCTGTAAACCCGCCACTAAGAAAGAGATTTTTCAGTGATAAAGTTGCTTCTTCCATGACGTAAAATAATCTCATTGGCGGCTTACCATCAGTATATGGCAGAGGAGGAATGATTGCATTGTGTGTATCTCTTTCGATTCTGGTTGCAGCTTGAGGATTTTCAAAGAAATTTTCATTACTGAGAGTACCTTGAATTGTTATTTCAGATCGAATGGCTGGTAAACCATTTGGGCCATTTGTCAAATTGTCTGCTTTTTTTAAAATGTAAGATTGGTTTTCTAACAGAATTGTGTCTGCACCATTCCCTGCTGAACATCCATCGACTGCCTGATCAGTATTTGCAGCGATTACCGCCTCAGCAATTGAACACAGCCCATCCTCCAGTTGTTCAGGTGCGTCTGCGTTTACCTGAATCGTGGCTGCTTGACTAACGCCAAAAATCAGAAGAAAGCCTAGTGTTAGCTTAATTGGCAGGTATTTATACATATCAAGCCTCTACAATATATTGATGTTAGATTTTATCTGAGATGCCAGTGGAATGCTGAGCAATATTCCAGTTAAAATCAAGTCTGCACCTAAACTAACACGCTGTTGCAGACACGGTGGGCGTAAAATTACCGCATCCATTGGCATTACAGGCTTTTGCCTTGTAGTAGCTAATCGATTGTCTTTGCAGAAGTCATCTTGATGTCGACGCTCCACTGTAAATTAAGCTGCTGTTAGAAAAGTTTGAATTTTGGGAAGTATAAAGCTCGTAATAAGTCGCGCTCGGTTGTGAGGTCATCTGTGCAATTTTGTAAAAACACAATCGAGTATTTGCCAGGGTTAATGGATGAGGAGCGAGTGGAGGCGAGCCTGATGTCCCAACTCCCCAACCCGCAACATCAGCAAAACCGGATGGATTACCTGTGTTTTCTGGATTGTTAATGAAAGCAACCATATTTTGAGAAGCTAGAATACCAGGAAATAATACTGTGTCCGTTGGGTCACTAAAACGAGGAATCCTGGGACAGGTTTGAGAACCTCCATTATGAGTTTGGACAAAAGCACAAGTTGCAGAATAACCACCCATTATGCTCTGAAAAGACCCAGTGCCTTCAATAAACCCATGATTACCGATATTTCCATTGGGAGAACTAAAATCACCTGGATGCCTAGCATTAAAAATGTGTCCGATTTCGTGCACGGCAGTTAAATCAGTACTTGCATAATTATCAGCGCTTACACCCACTGGTCTAGTCGGATAAAAATATTTCAGCTCGCCCTCCCAATCTACAACCATTTGGATCATCATCTCCTGAATTATTGCCGCGATAAATCAAAAAGGCGATATCGGCCTTAGCAGTTGCCATCCATGTTCTAATCCCGTTACACGCATTACCAGGAATGGGTGAGCCTGCAGGTTTGTTAGGTAAAGGTGTCTCATTGTGATGAGCGTCACCCATTGCAAACATTATTTTATGACTTCGTTAAAGTATCAAAATTATTAGTTTGACACACATAATCATCCGTATCCCCTCCCGCATAGCGCAACCCAGCAAAAGTTATGTAACGATGCGGCAAGGATATACCACTATTCGACAATGCATGCCTAAAATCCGATATTATCTGACTCGCCCTTTGATGAGGCTGAGTCACATTATTCGTGAACAAGAAATAGACGCGTATATTTCTTGAGCCATCATCTGATGATGCCTTGCTCATAACAGGTTGAATTAGCGAATCAGCTGTTGCCAGCATGATTCGACTGCCACTATTTTCAGTAATGCGGCCATCATCGAAATCCGGGTCATGTGGAATTTTTCCAGGATCAATTTTACTGACAATATAATCATCTGAGTTGTTTATATCTTTTTGAATCACATAGACATACCCACCGCGATTAATTTTCCCCAGTAATTCCTGACCCTGAACGGAAAAAGAAAACCACGTGTAGCTATCGTCCGAATTTAAGTCTTGTTTGCGATTTGGAGGTAATCCATTGCTAGAATCAATATACCCGGTATATGTAAAAACACCCGGAACGTGTTCCTGAACTGACTCTATCTGAAACAGATTTGGGCTTTTTTCACCAGGTAAGCGTAATTTGAATGACTGACCAGGAACCAATGAATCCGGTGTTGGATTTTTTTGATCAAACAGACTAAAATTTAACCGGATTACTTCGGAATCAACAAGTGCAGATTTTCCAAACCCTAGATTCGCTTTTTCACGAACTTCACGATCTGGATTGGTGTTAACGTAATTTGCTAACTCAGGTTGAGAAGCCGCATAGGAAAGACTAGAGAAAGCCAGAGAAAGCCAAAAAAGTAAACTTTAATTTTCATTGGAACAACTCCATCGATATTTTGTGACTACAGGAGGCTAGCACACAAAGTATTTTATAGAAACGTGAATATTACCATGTATTTTTTGAAATTTTGTGATAAGCGATATTGTATCAGGAACCGTTCACCTGTTAAATTAACGACCACTTAATACTATAACTTTGCACGTTCACATGTCGATTATATTCATAATAATCCAGTAAAACATGGTTATGTTCAATCACCGGTCGACTGGCGATATTCAAGCATACACCGTTATATCCGTAAAGGAATCATCCAGGCGAACTGGGCAGCTAATTGTGATAATGGCGGTTGTTTTGGTGAGGTTTGAGTTTTGTTGGGTTTTGTGCCTCAACCCAATCCTATCAACTTAAGGATTTCCACAAACTAAGCGAATGATTTATAGGCGATGTACAGGTGTGGCTTGGGCCGATCGGGTCGCGGGTTCGAGCGACCTTTAACAAACTGAATCACCTGCTGACGGATTTCATCCAGCACCTTGAGCAATGTCTTCATATCGGGCAATTGCCCTGTTAACCAGCGCGGGAACTGACGTTTGAGTACGGCAAAACAATAGGTTCGGTTGATTTTATAATGGGTTTGCACATCATACCGATCATCCACGTGTGAATCATCCTGAATGACGCCAGACTCCGTC
>DRLZ01000326.1 GCA_011322755.1 Crenotrichaceae bacterium | reverse complement strand
GTTCCTTAAAGATATCGCCAAGTGTTGGAGCAGTAGCTACTTGAGCTGATTTCTGAGCATAGCTCTTCATTGTATCAGTCTCTTCATCATGATCTTTGGCTTTAATCGATAAACTAACAACTTTATTTTTCCGGTCGACACCAATAAACTTAGCTTCTACCTGGTCGCCTACTTTTAAATGGGTTCTGGCATCCTCAACACGATCCAATTGAATTTCTGATGCACGCAAATAACCTTCAATACCCTCTTCCAGCTGAATGATCGCACCTTTTGCATCAACCTCTTTCACAGTACCAGTGACAATGCTGCCTTTTTCATGCCCTGCCAAATAATTTTGATACGGATCCTGCTCCAATTGCTTGATACCAAGAGAAATACGCTCCCGCTCCGAATCGATGCCCAGGATAACTGCTTCTACTTCGTCACCTTTATTAAAGTTGCGAATTGCTTCTTCACCAGGTGTATTCCAGGAAATATCAGATAAATGCACCAAGCCATCAATATCACCTTCCAGACCAATAAACACACCAAAATCAGTAATTGATTTAATTGTGCCTGTAATCTTGTCGCCTTTATTGTGTGTCGCTGAAAATACATCCCAGGGATTGGCTTTACACTGTTTCATGCCGAGTGAAATACGACGACGTTCTTCATCAATATCAAGCACAGTGACTTCAACCTCGTCACCTAGCTCAACCATTTTTGAAGGATTGACGTTTTTATTCGTCCAGTCCATCTCGGAAACATGCACCAAACCTTCTATGCCTTCTTCTAACTCGACAAAACAGCCATAGTCGGTAATATTACTGACCTTACCAAAGACACGTGTACCTGAAGGGTAGCGACGAGAAACGTCTGTCCACGGATCTTCACCGAGCTGTCTCAAGCCAAGTGATACCCGACCTTTTTCCTTGTTAAATCGCAGAACCCTGACATCAATTTCATCACCGACCTGAACAATTTCAGATGGATGACGAACCCGCTTCCAGGCCATATCAGTAATATGTAACAACCCGTCAATTCCGCCTAAATCGATAAACGCACCATAGTCAGTCAGATTTTTGACAATACCCTTGACATCAATACCCTCTTTGAGCTTTGCAAGTAGCGCTTCGCGCTCTGCACTGTATTCAGATTCAACAACAGCACGACGCGATAATACAATATTGTTTCGTTTCTGATCAATCTTGATAACCTTGAATTCGATATCTTTATCTTCCAGAAATGAAGTATCACGGATTGGCCTGACATCGACTAAAGAACCAGGCAGGAAAGCCCTTAATGCGCCAACAGAGACAGTAAATCCACCTCTCACTTTGCCAGTGATGCGACCGGTCATGGTGATGTTGTCATCAAATGCCTTTTTAAGCTCTGTCCATGCCTGAACTTTTTTGGCTTTGTCACGAGACAACAAGGTAGAACCCATGCCATCTTCAAATAGATCCAATGCGACATCGACCTGATCACCAACTTCAACTTCCAATTCACCATTGGCACTCAAAAACTGCCATTTTGGAATCATGCTCTCTGATTTTAATCCAGCATTGACAATGACAACATCTGATTCGATATCGACAATCGTCGCCATAATAATGGTTCCTGGACGCATTTCTGTTTTACTGAGGCTGGCCTCAAATAGTTCGGCAAAGCTTTCGCTCATGTGTACTTTATCCCGAATCGTTAAAAAATTAACGTATTCTTTAGTTTCTGGTTAATAAAAATGACTATGACCAATTGCTCATAATCCCCGTATAATCAAATATTAATTGATAATTCTAATACATTTGTCAACGACTGACTCAATCGAAATATCTGTACTATCAATCAGCAATGCATCCCCGGCTTGTACCAGAGGCGCAACACTTCGATTCATATCTCTTCTATCCCGTTCTTCAATTTCGCTGCGTATCTTGTCAAGGCTAACATTGTTATCTAATTGTTTCAACTGTAAATAGCGTCTACGTGCCCGTTCTTCAACACTTGCAGTTAAAAATATCTTGTATTTTGCGTCAGGAAAAATCACGGTACCCATATCGCGACCCTCTGCAACCAAACCGGGTGGTTGTTTGAAACGCCGTTGTTTTTCAACTAGCGCCTCACGGATAACTGGATTAGAAGCAATGATGGATGCAACATTACCACATGTTTCCTGACCCATTTCATCTGTAATATCAATATCATCTAATAAAACCTGATGTTCTCCCCGAGGACACTCAAAGCGTAAATTCATCGAAACCGCCATTTCGGCAAGTCGAGCAGTATCATCAAGATTTATTCCATGTTTTGATGCTGCCACAGCCAGTGCGCGATACATTGCACCACTTTCGAGATAATGCCAGCCAAGTTTGCTTGCTACCAACCGACTGACCGTGCCCTTACCGGCACCACCAGGACCATCTATTGTTAACACCGGGTGATCAGACATCAGTTTTTACTTGCAATGTTCAATCCAAGAGATCGCGCAATATCCGCGAACTCAGGAAAAGAGGTCTGAACATTATCGCAATTATTAATCACAATTTCAGCAGATGCCTTTAATCCGGCAATCGCGAATGCCATCGCAATACGGTGGTCTCCATGTGAATCTACCCGGCCCCCATTGATTTCACTGCCCGTTATTCGCATTCCATCTGTTGTTGGTTGCGCATTGACATTCAGAATCTGTAATCCATCTGCCATCACTTGTATACGATCACTCTCTTTTACTCTCAACTCCGCTGCTCCAGTAAGCAGCGTTTCACCTTCCGCACAAGCCGCAGCAACAAAAATAACAGGGAATTCATCAATTGCCAATGGCACCAGTTGTTCTGGAATATTGATCCCTGATAGTGGTGCATAGCGCACATGAATATCGGCAACCGGCTCCCCCCCAATGATTTGTTGATTCGAGAGCTGAATATCTGCGCCCATCAGACTTAAAATATCAATAATTCCGGTACGTGTCGGATTTACCCCCACATGTTTTAGCAAAACATCAGAACCAGGGCTGATCGCAGCGCCAACCATAAAGAAGGCAGCCGAAGAAATATCGCCCGGTACATCAATAGACAAGGCTTTTAAACTGGTTTGTCGCCCATCAATACGCACTGTAGAACCTTGACGTTGCAGTGGATAGCCAAAACCCTCCAGCATTCTTTCAGTATGGTCACGTGTCGGGGCGGGTTCAGTAATCGAGGTTGTTCCATGCGCATAGAGACCGGCGAGTAATAAACAGGATTTTACCTGTGCACTGGCAATTTGCATTGAGTACTGCAGACCGTGTAATTGTCTATTGCCGTGTATGGTGATGGGAGCAGTTCCGGTATCCGTTGTTTCGATACTTGCACCCATTTCAGTCAACGGTTTCGTTACCCGCTGCATCGGACGTTTGCTTAACGACGAATCACCGGTTAGCACCGAATCAAATGCCTGGGCAGCCAGTAAGCCACTCATCAACCGCATTGATGTCCCTGAATTACCCAGGTCGATTGGTTGTTGTGATGGTCTCAATCCATTCATGCCGACACCGTGAATATCAACCCTCCCCTGACCATGATGATCAATTTTGACCCCTAATGATCGAAACGCCTTCAATGTGGACAGCGTATCTTCGGCTTCTAAAAATCCATCTACATGCGTGACACCTTGTGCCAAAGAGCCAAAAATAATCGACCGGTGCGAGATCGATTTATCACTCGCAATTCGTGTCTCACCGCACAGCTTGCCGCCTGGGGATATCTGAAAAACAACACCATTATTCATGTATTTTAAAATCTCAATATTAATTATTTTGATGCGTGATGCATATCAACAAAGCCCTGACGCGCATGACGGGCCTGGCTAAAATGCTCAAATAGTTGCTCATGATGACCGGAATCAAGCAGCCGAATCAGTTCACCCAGCTCAGATTGGTAATTTTCCAGCAATGGAACAAGCTGTTGTCGATTCGCCACACAAATATCGGCCCACATACGCGGATCGCTTGATGCAATACGGGTGAAATCCCGAAAGCCGCTCGCCGCAAACTGAAAGATTTGACTACTCTCATCCTGGCTGGCAAGTAAATTCACTAAAGCATAAGCAGCAACATGAGGCAAATGGCTGGTTGCAGCTAATATTCGGTCATGCTGCACAGGTTCCATTTCACTCACGATTGCATGCGCAGCCTGCTCCCAGAATTTACGAACAATCTGTATTGCACGTTGTTTTGTACTGGGCAAAGGCGTCAGTATGATGTGTTTATGATCAAACAGTTCTGCAAAAGCGGCATTGGCGCCTGATTTTTCTGTCCCGGCAATGGGATGTCCCGCAACAAAATTGTCGGGAACAGCGCCAAACACCTCTTCTGCATCATTCACAACACTTTGTTTTGTGCTACCAACGTCTGTATAGACGCAGTGACTATTCCATAGCGGTTGTAAATGCGTCAGAATTTTCCTGATCGCGCCAACCGGTGTTGCAATCACCACCAGGTTTGCAGTATCGACGGCTGCAGCCAGTGTTGAACTGGCCTGGTCAATCATGCCAAGATCATAAGCTTGTTGCAGATTCTCAGTATTTGCATCATAGCCAACAATCGATTCATAACATCCGGAACGACGTGCTGCAAGCGCAATCGAGCCGCCAATCAAACCAACACCAATCACTGATAATCGTATTGTCATGCGCGCAACGTGAGTTCAAGTGCGTTCAGGAAATAATCAATTTCAGATGTGGTCCCTACAGTCGTACGGATATAACCAGGCATGTCATAATTTTCAATCGGGCGCACAATGACACCACGGTTAAGCAGTGCTTGATAAACGGGTTGAACAGAACGTGCTAAATTGCAGCTGATAAAGTTACCAACTGACGGGATTACAGCAAGCCCAAGGGCTTCAAGACCTTCAGCGAGTTGTAGCAACCCTTTTGTGTTTAAGCTGATACCAGCATTGAGATGAGCATCATCAAGCAATGCGAGCTGAGCAGCAGCCAGCGCCAATGAATTGACATTGAAAGGCTGTCTGACCCGATTCAGTAATTCGGCAACATCAATACTGGAAACTGAATATCCAATACGCAGACCTGCCATCCCATAGGCTTTGGAAAACGTCCTGGTTACCATTAAGTTAGGGCATTCATCCAGCCAATCAAGCGCAGTTGAATAGTCACTGGCTTTGACATATTCAAAATAGGCCTCATCAAGCACGCAAATGGTCTGTTGCGGTAAGCTATCAATAAAATCCTTGAGCCAGAATGACGACAGATAAGTCCCTGTTGGATTATTTGGATTTGCAATAAAAACAAGCGCAGTTTTGTCGTTGACCAATTCACGTATTGCCTGCAAATCATGCCCATACACAGGGCCATTGACACCGTCTGTGGGACTCGCAAGCACATAATCGGCACCAACAGCTTGTGTTGCCAGCTGGTAGATTGCAAATGCATGACGGGACATCACTGCTTCCCGGCCGGGTTGCAAAAAAACCCTGGCGACTAATTCAAGGATATCATTGGAACCATTGCCCAATGTAATCTGCTCCGGTTTAACAGATAAACGATCCGCCAGTAACTGTTTCAGCTCAAAACCAGTTCCATCTGGATATCTGCCAAGTTCAGCGAGCAACGCGGGTAATCTGGAACAGATGAGTGGATCAGGACCCAATGGATTTTCATTGGATGCCAGTTTGATAATGGTATCAAGTCCGGATTCACGTTTTAATGCAGATTCCGGCTTTCCAGGTTGATAGGGTTGTAATCCTTGTACACCTGGGGTTGCTAAACTTTCATATGAATTCATTCAAGCCCCAATGACCGCAGTGGGATATGAGCCCAACACTCTTGAAATCGTTACTTTATCACGCAGATCCGAAAGCGCTGCGGCAACATCAGCATCATCTTTATGACCGATAATATCGAGAAAAAAAACATAATCCCAGTTTGCCTGTTTCGATGGTCTGGATTCAATTTTAGTCATGCTGATTGCATGTCTGGAGAATGGAGCAAGCATGTCATACAGCGATCCAGGGCGGTTATCTGTTGACAACAACAAACTTGTTTTATCATTTCCGGTTGCGAGTACGGGTTGCGTGCCAATCACAAGAAACCGTGTGGTATTGTCCGGTTCATCTTCAATGTTTTGTTGCAAAATATTCACGTCATACAGTTTCGCAGCAATATTACCCGCTATTGCACCGATTGCAGGATTTTCTGCTGCCAGACGCGCTGCTTCACCATTACTGGCTACACTAGTACGTTTTATCGTCGGCAGATAACGATCCAGCCATCCCCTGCACTGGGCAAATGATTGCTCATGGGAAACAAGCTCTTTAATGTCAGCCAGCTGTCTGGCACAGCTCATTAGATTGTGGTGAATTCGCAACACAACTTCGCCACAGATATGCACATGTGGATATTTAAGAAAGCTGTCCAGCGTATGCGTGACCACCCCTTCAGTTGAGTTTTCCACCGGAACAATGCCATATTCAGAAATCTGGCTCGTCACTTCCCTAAAAACAGCATCGATGGAAGCCAGTGGTGAAGTCTGAATGGCTTGCCCAAAATGCTGAAAAGCAGCTTGCTGGGTAAACGTACCTTCCGGTCCAAGAAAAGCGACTTTGAGTGGCTTCTCAAGCGCAAGACAAGTTGACATAATCTCCCGGAATATCCTCGCAACCCCATCATCTGTAGTTGGCCCAGGGTTATTTTCCATTACCCTGCGGAGTACATTCACTTCGCGCTCTGGCCGATAGAAACAGACATCCTCACCGCTGGCTATCTTGACTTCAGCAACTTTCTGGGCAAGTGTGGCGCGCTGATTAATCATTTGCAACAACTGATCATCCAGTTGGTCGATCTGTTGGCGTAATTGATCTAATTGATGACTCAAGTGCATATCTCCACAGTGCTGGCTTTGGCGCAGACATACACAGACATTGAACTAACCATCATCATCCAACACCCAGGCACAAGCAACAATCAAACGCGGCATATCAAATAATCCTGACATTGATACTGAAAAACACACTTCGGATTCACAACTGAGCTGCGATTGAACTGATTTATCCGTGATCACGCTCAAATTCATTCATTAAATCAATCAACCGCTCTACGCCAGAAAGTGGCATGGCATTGTAGATGCTTGCACGCAGACCACCGACAGAACGATGACCTTTCAGACCTTCCAGACCTGCTTCCTGAGCGTATTTCAGAAAAACCGGTTCGAGCGCTGAATCAGCTAATAAAAAAGGGATATTCATCCGCGAGCGGTAGTCCGGGTGTACAGGGTTTCGATAAAAATCACTTGCATCAATTGCCGCATACAATTTATCCGCTTTTTCCCTGTTCAGCTCTGCAAGCCGGTTCACGCCACCTTGAGATTCAATCCATTCCAGTACCAGACCCAGAATATACCAACTCCAGCTTGGTGGTGTATTTAACATCGACCCTTGCTTTGCATGTTTGCTGTAATCAAGCATGCTCGGTGTACCAGAAATCACATTGCCAATCAGATCATCCCGTACAATCACCACTGTAATACCCGCACAACCAATATTTTTCTGTGCGCCAGCATAGATTAAGCCAAAACGGGAAACATCAAATGGTCGCGATAACAGATTTGAAGACATATCGCTGACCAGCGGCAAACCTTTGCTATCCGGAATATAACCAAATTCAACACCATGAATGGTTTCATTATCGGTGTAGTGTAAATAAGCCGCTTGCGTATCAATCGTCCAGTTGCTCTGCTCAGCAATCCCGGTATATTGATCTGATTGTGAATCTGTTGCGACTGTGACATCACAATAGATCTCTGCTTCCTTGATCGCTTTTTGCGACCAGGCGCCAGTACAGCAATAAACCGCACGTTGCTTGTCCGCTAACAGATTCATTGGAATCATGGCGAATTGAGTGGTCGCTCCACCTTGCAAAAAAAGCACTCGATAATTCTCTGGAATAGCAAGCAATGAACGCAGGCGTTGCTCGCTTTGTTCAGCAAGGGAAATAAAAGCCTTGCTGCGATGACTGATTTCCATCACTGATGCGCCACAACCATTCCAGTCCAGTAACTCTGATTGGGCTTGTTTAAGTACAGATTCTGCGATCGCTGAGGGTCCAGCACTAAAATTGTAAACTCTTGTCACGTATTGTCAGTTCCTTGTCTTAATTAATAAGTTAGTGATTATCGTCAGCCGGTTGACCCGGATCTTGTTCCACACGCTCATCGGCATCAATCTCTTCATCACTGGCAGACAAACCCTCAATGCGATCGACACTGACGACTTTCTCGCCATCGTCCATTTTAATGATTTTCACACCTTGAGTATTGCGTCCAATCACAGAAATCTCATTGGCACGGGTACGCACCAATACACCTCCGCTGGTGATGATCATGATATCGTCAGTTTCATCAACCATCAAAACACCCACAACCTGGCCGTTTCGTTCACTGGTCTGAATTGAAATCACACCGCGTCCACCTCTGCCCTGAGGTGAAAATTCGCTCACCAATGTGCGCTTGCCGTATCCATTCTCGGTAACAGACAAAACTGCCTCATCACCGGCGTGAGTAACTGCAATGACTTTACTGCCTTCACTCAAACGAATTCCGCGAACACCACCCGCAGTTCGCCCCATTGAGCGCACATCGGATTCGGCAAAGCGGATTGCCTTGCCATCCGAACTAAACAGCATGATGTCTTGTTGCCCATCAGTGACCATTGCACCAACCAGCACATCATTTTCTTTTAAATCAATCGCTATTTTTCCATTTGAGCGTTGTCGTTCGAATTCCTTGATTGGAGTCTTTTTAACAGTACCCTTTTCTGTCGCAAAAAAGATGAATTGATTATCCAGATATTCATGCACAGCGAGAATGGCGTTAATCCGTTCACCATCCGACAAAGGCAGTAGATTGACAAAAGGTTTGCCGCGCGCATTGCGACTTGCCATTGGCAATTCGTATACTTTTAACCAGTAAACCTTTCCAGCATTGGAAAAACACAAAATCGTATCATGGGTATTAGCGATAATAATTTGATCGACAAAATCCTCTTCTTTATTATTTGCCGCCGATTTACCACGCCCACCTCTGCGTTGCGCCCTGTATTCGCTGATCGGTTGCGCCTTCACATAACTTTCATGTGATATGGTCACTGCAACATCTTCTTCTGTAATCAGATCTGCAAGTGACAATTCCAGTCTATCCTGAATAATCTCAGTCCGTCTGTCATCACCAAACTGCTCACGTACAGCACTCAGTTCTTCTTGTATCACTTCTAGCAACCGACTGTCGCTGTTAATAATTTTCAGCAGCTCAGTAATGGTTTGCAGAATTTCCTTGTACTCAGAAATAATTTTATTCTGTTCCAGACCTGTCAATCTGTGCAACCGCAGATCAAGTATCGCTTGTGCCTGAACAGGCGATAACCAATAACCCTTCTCACTCAAGCCATATTCAGGTTCCAGACCATCCGGCCTGGACATAGCGCTATCGCTACGTTCAAGCAGCTCGACGACCATGCCGGGCGTCCAGGCCTGCGCAATTAACTGTTGTTTCGCTTCAGCCGGATTTGCCGATGCTTTAATTAATGCAATGATCGGATCAATGTTTGCGAGCGCAACAGCAAGACCTTCAAGAATATGGGCTCGGTCACGTGCTTTGCCCAGCAGATAACGTGTGCGCCGGGTAACCACCTCACGGCGATGTTCCAGAAAAGCAACCAGTACTTGTTTAAGATTCAGGCAATGCGGTCTGTTTTTGACGATTGCAACCATGTTGATGCCAAACACAGTCTGCAACTGGGTATGCTTGTACAAATTGTTGAGTATGACTTCAGGCACCTCACCACGTTTGAGCTCAACAACCATACGGATTCCATCCTTATCAGACTCATCACGCATAGCCGAGATACCGGTGAGCTTGCCTTCTTTCACCAGCTCTGCAATTTTCTCCATTACCCGTGCTTTATTGACCTGATAAGGAAACTCAGTCACAACAATACTTTGACGCCCGCCATCACCAATATCCTCAAACTGACATCTGGCGCGCAAGTAAATGCGCCCTCGTCCGGTCTCATAGGCTTCATGAATCCCTTTCGAGCCATTGATAATCGCCGCTGTCGGGAAATCAGGCCCTGGAATATAATCCATCAGTTGGGGTATGGATAACTCAGGGTTTTTAATTAACGCCAATGTCGCATCAATCACCTCAGCGATATTATGCGGTGGAATATTGGTTGCCATCCCAACCGCAATACCTGATGAACCATTGATCAAGAGATTCGGAACCCGGGACGGAAGAACCGATGGCTCCAGTTCTCGCTCATCATAATTAGGGATAAAATCAACCGTATCCTTATCAAGATCAGCAAGCAATTCGTGTGAGATTCGCGCCATGCGTACTTCGGTGTAACGCATTGCGGCTGGTGAATCACCATCGATGGAGCCAAAATTACCTTGCCCGTCGATGAGCATGTAACGCATCGAAAATGGCTGTGCCATTCTGACAAGTGCGTCATAAACAGCAGTATCTCCATGTGGATGGTACTTACCGATCACGTCACCGACAATACGCGCTGATTTCAGATAAGGTTTATTCCATTCATTTCCCAACTCGTGCATTGCATACAACACGCGCCGATGCACTGGTTTCAAGCCGTCTCTGACATCAGGCAATGCGCGACCAATAATGACGCTCATCGCATAAGCCAGATACGACTGCTGCATCTCCTCTTCGAGAGCTAAAGGTGTGATTTCTTTTGCAAATTCAGACATGAAAATCCGTTATACAGTGCTAAAAGCTGATAATTAGCTACTGTTGTGCCAAAAGCTATAATTATACCAGATTATGTGATTGATACGCAGAATTGGTTCTGCAACCGGAACAGAGATCGAAGCGAGGTTGTGATGGCAATCAACTTAGAGGCCCAGCTCATAACCATAAGCAGTTTCTCAACTGACCGACCCTGGGAAATGATAAGAAAAAATGATACTAAACTCTATTGTTAACTATGCAGGAACGACCTGGTTTGCCTTGTACACGTTGACCAGCTCAGCAATTGGAGACGGTTTTCCAACATGATATCCCTGAGCATAATCAACACCAATTTCGTTTAGTAAAGAAAGAATTTCCTTGTTTTCAACAAATTCTGCAATTGTTTTCAATCCAAGAGAATGAGCAATATCGTTCATTGACTTCACCATCATCAAATCTTTTGAATCCGTGTGCATGTCTTTTACAAACAACCCATCAATCTTGAGATAGTCAACATCGAGGTTACGCAAGTAAGAATAAGAGGCGTATCCACTTCCAAAGTCATCAAGTGAAAATTTACAACCCAGCTTATTCATGCGCTGTATAAACTTCTTTACATGATCAAAATTATCAATTGCGACAGTTTCAGTAATTTCAAAGGTAATTTTGGACGGATCAAAATTAACTTCATAAATCTGTTCGGTTACAAAATCCAGAAATGACTCACTGGCTACTGATTGACCAGACAAATTGACTGACAACCCGTCAATTAACTCGATTAACTCCAGGTTATTCTCCATCCAGATCATTAAATTACTGACCACCCAACGATCGATGTCAGGCATTCTGCGCAATTGTTCGCCAGCTGATAAAAAACTGCCAGGAGGACGTATTCTTCCCTTGGCATCCAGCACCCTCAACAAAACCTCGTAATGCTGACCTTTTACACCGTGCTGTATTCCTGTATAACCAGCAACAGGGACAATTGGCTGATACGCTAAAACTAATCGATTGTTGGCAAGTGTTTTGTCAATATGGCCAGCCCATTCCAGTTGTTCTGCACGTTGTAGTAGCTTTTGGTCATCTTCGCTGTAGACTTTAATATGATTCCTTCCTGATTGTTTTGCACTTGCACATGCAACAGCAACATTTTTTACTAATTGGTCAATGTGTAGAGAGTTTCGATCAAATCCAATCATTCCAATAGAAAGAATGACGGGGAAGCTTTGGCTCCCATGTTTAAACGGTTCACTGCGCAATGCTTCCCCCCATGCTGACGCCATCGGGAAAAAACTATCCACACTGGTATCCGGCAAAACCAGCGAAAGTGTCTGGTCATCGATTCGAGCTAATTTTGCATTACTTGCAGAGTGTTGTTGGATTCGTTTTGCGATCTCTTTGACAACTTCATCACTTGCCTCGATACCACATGCCTGACTAATCACTCTATAATCATCGATTTCCACAAAAATCAAGGTTGCTGCAGAGTCAAACTCAGTTTCGCGCAAGTAGGACAGTAATCCACGACTGTTAAGCAATCCAACACGTGAATCTTCCAGTGCACTATTCCGCACATCTGTATAGTATTTCTCAACCACCGCATGTTTGGCACGTGTTGCAATCGGTAGCACAGGGCTTTCAATCTTGCTGACAAGTTTTGCCTTATAATGTTTGATTAATTGCTGTCTGGAAAATTCAAATCGTTTCACACCAAGTTGATTGGCAAAAACATAATGCCAGGGTTCAGATCCAAGCCAGATCAGTTTAAGTTTTTCCCGACGTTGCTTTCCTACAACAAACTCAATCCAATCTCCAATCTGAAGATTTTCAACCCAGTGACATTTAGTGTCTTCTGAATTATCCAATTGCGCCTCAGACTGTCTAGGCTTAATGCTTATTAGCTTGGCTGGACGAATTTGTCTTGGTGTTCCTGTTCCAAGTAGCAAGGCAACCAGTTCACCACTTATACTTTTTTGTTTTCCAGCATCAAGTCCGATTTCTGATAATTGCTGATCAACCAGATTT
>DRLZ01000325.1 GCA_011322755.1 Crenotrichaceae bacterium | reverse complement strand
CATTGCCATTAAGGAGCTGGAACAGTTACTACAGGTTCAGCTGATTGACAGAACCAATAAATCAGTGACTATCACTCCGTCGGGAAAACATGTTGTTTCAAAAGCACGCCTGTGTCTGCAGGAACTTGAAACCCTTGTTGAAATACCGACAGGTTTTCAATTACCGCTATCAGGAAAATTAACTCTCGGCGTTATTCCAACCATCGCACCATATCTTTTACCTACCTTACTCAATGGTCTGCAGACAGAATTTCCAGCGCTAAAACTCTATCTGAAAGAACAAACCACGCAACTGATTTACGATGATCTGATTGCAGGTCACATCGACTTGATGTTAGTGGCATTACCATATGAATTTAAGCACGTTGAAATCATGCCACTGTTTAAGGATAACTTTATGCTGGCATGTGCGCCTGAAACCAGGTGGTTGAATAAGGGCAAAGCCAGACTTGATCAGCTCAAAGAAGACAGCGTGTTGTTACTTGAAGATGGCCATTGCTTGCGAGAGCACACATTGCTAGCTTGTAAATTATTACGCACAAACAAGGTTAACCAGTTCTCGGCTACGAGCATTAACACCTTGCTACACATGGTTGCAAATGATTTAGGTGTTACTTTTATACCGGAAATGGCCAAACAATCGGTTCTGCTTTCCGGGCCTCAGATCGAAATACATCCACTGAAAGAAAACAGTTATCGGGAAATCGGATTGGTCTGGCGCAAAAACAGTAGCCATTACGACCAGTTTCATCTGCTTGGCGAGTTTATCCGAAACAGTTATCAGACAACAAAATCAAACAACAAGGATGCCTGAGTCACAATCCATTTCGAAACAAATTCCACAAACCGAACAGACTCACGACAACCAGTCCAGCACCAACCCAGCGTCGAAAAATAACTTCATTGCGAATAATTCTGTCATGTGTTTTTAGTCCCAGCATATGACCGATGGCTGCAACGGGTATTAGACTTAGGGCTTGCTTGAAATGTAAATCAACTGACAAGGCAATGAACGTTGTCATCTTGATAGTGACCAGCGTAAACCACAAGGTAAACAAGGTATCACGTAACCGCTCCCGATCGACGTTGCGCATGTAGACAGCAACCATCAACGGCGCACCCGTAAGCGATGTGCCTGCTACATACCCGCCAGTAACCAGCAGCGCCTTATCGACCCATCCCTGATGGCTTGTGATTGCGCGATTCAACATCCAGATCGCGCCATAAAACAAGGTAATCGAATAGATAAACAGATTAAGCCACAGCGTTGGCAAGCTCACCAGACCAAAAATACCAACCAAAGCCGGCGGAATGATAAACCACAAAGAGTAACGCAAATAGTGCCAATCAACATGATGTAATCGTTTGCGTAAAGTGAGGCCTGAAAAAAACAGCAAGTGAGTACCAATCATTGGTAGCCAGAACAATAAATCCGGATTAACAAATAACATCAGTGGTAAGCCCAGGGCAGCACCTCCAAATCCCAGCCCGGCACGCACAAATCCTGTCCAGACAAACAACAGGCAAACAATCAATGTTTGTGTCACTGTAAAATCGAATAACATGGTAGACAAGAGCGATCAACAAAGCGATTATTCTAACAGAGACCGGATACAATCATTCACCAATACCAGGTCGGTTATAAGCCAATCGCAGTCACTTTGGATAAAATGCAATACAGGCCCATCAGCAATACGGAGAAAATCAGAATTAACATGAATACCACAACAGAGTTAATGCGCAGCCACAGCTCGGTACGACAGTTTGAAAACAAGCCAATTGACACTGCGTTGTTAAATGAACTTGTTGCCTGCGGTCAGGCGGCGTCATCATCCAGTTTTATCCAGGCTTACAGTGTGATACGCGTGGTCGACAGGGAAAAAAGAAAATTACTGGCACAAGCTGCTGGTAATCAAGGCTATGTAGAACAAGCTGCCGAATTTCTGGTTATCTGTGCTGATTTGAAGCGGATTGCTTATTGTTGCGAAAAGGTAGATGCAGGAGATCTGGAAGGCTGGACAGAACATTTTATGGCTGCCACTATCGATGCTGCACTGATGGCACAAAATCTCATGCTCGCAGCTGAATCAGTCGATCTTGGCGGGGTGTTTATTGGTGGCATTCGTAACGACTTGCAAACTGTTTCAAAATGCCTGGAATTGCCTGATCTGGTTTATCCTGCTTTTGGACTGTGTCTTGGCTGGCCTGTCAAACGCAATGATGTTAAACCACGTTTTCCGGTTGCTGCAATCCTGCATCAGGATACATACGATATCGCACAGATTGCAGATCATGTTGATCGCTACGATACAACCATGAGCGATTATTACGCCAGCCGACAGTTCTCCAGCAAAGCCACAGACTGGTCACAACAAGCTGCCCGGGCCATACAAGGCAAAACCCGTGATTACATGCTGGATTTTATACAACAGCAAGGCTTCCTCCTGAAATAATTTTATTTACCCTGATTTCAAGCGGTCTTGGATGTGTTTTCAGCTACTATCAAGCTGGAACCACAAATGCCATAACTGTAAAAAAACAACGGTCTTGTAATATTCTCTTCCAAAAATGCCAGTTAGAATCAGGGCGGTTTTTCTTTATAGACTCCGGATCGACTTGCGGAAGAAATTAATGCGGTTGGACTTACACCACAGTGATTGAGTTGTTTTGCAGTCATTTCCAGATTGCCTGTGATTCAGAGAGCAGGCAAGCTACGCCTTCAGACTGGATGTCTAAATCGTTCGTCCAGATTCCCTTGTGCACATCCAGGCTGACAAATTTACCCGTGAGAGTGACATTTCGACTGGCGATAATCAGGCAAGGAGACTCAATATCCAGAATATCGCCTGCGCTACCAATACTGATTTTAATACCGAGACTTTGAAATTTACCAGTCACGTCCTTACCAAAGTTTAAGGCCTTGTAAGCGTTTAAATCTGCAAGTGTGTAAGCATTAAATTTATTTGAAAAATTGACCGGCTGGTAGTTTGGTAGTTTGTGCGGATTTCGTAGTGCAATTCTTTATCGTCGTCAGACACAGCGACTTTTTAATTCAAGTGCGCGGATATCACAACCAGCGCCCTGGGGGTCGCTGCATGTTGCGTTAGCCTTTGTCCGGACAATCAGTGTCTACAGCCGCATCCATGGCAAGACTATCTGTTCTCAGCAGGAGAGTTGTTGTAAATCCTCCATTATCTCTGAGTGTTGTCTCCAGTATTTTAGTGATGTCCGGTTCAATTGTGTCTGCTTCAAATCGGTTACTAGTTTCCATGTCACCTATCAGGTTAAAACCATTGCTGATAAAGTTGCCTGAAAAATCTGGATAGTTTGGTGCGTTGTTACCGGCAATGATGGAGTTTTTGATTCTGTATATGGTGAGAATATCGCCCTTTTCATCTGACAGAGAGTCATATTGATCATGTATGTCAGGCTTAATCAGAATGCCGCCACCTTCCCCGGTGGCTGAGTTATTGGTAAGGTAATTGTTGTATTGATTAAACTGAAAGTCAGTTCATTCGGGTCTGCATTAAATTGTTCTCTAAATATCCCACCTCCATTCTCAGCACCAGTATTGCCTGAAATTATGTTGTGTTCTCCACTCTCAAACTGGGGTTTCTGATCCCATAGATATTGAAAGAAAATAAAAAACTAGTAAACTGAATAACCAGGTTTTACAAAGTCGCGATTGACTATAGCTTGACTAAAAAAGCTTGAGTGAATCTCAGAAACCTTGCCATGCATCCAGAATAATTTTTTATAAATCAACTGGTTGTGTAACTTTATT
>DRLZ01000324.1 GCA_011322755.1 Crenotrichaceae bacterium | reverse complement strand
CACAGTTTTGTAACTGATCGTCACAGTTTGTGTCGCAGCTCGATTCAATGTAACTTCAAACTCAAATGGTGTTGTTACTCCTTCGTCACCCTCTTTTTTAGACAGACTATCAATCCACAATTGAGGAATCACTACTGTTTCCAAACGCCTGGAACTTTCCCCGGCACTATTAACCGCGCTCACGGCATATTCATAGAGATGGGAATCTGCAATAAGGTCTTCATAGGAAGTTTCTGTCAAACTGGATTTGACTACCTTCCAGGAAGACGCAGTTTCGCTGGTTAAACGGTTATAGAGTGTGTAAGTCACATCGGGCTGTGCATTCCAGCTCAGCAGGTTAATCCCCGATTTAGCTTCTGTTTTCAGCATTGAGGGTCGCTCGGGTGGATCAATCACTTTTTCATTGATGGTTACAGGATAGCTGCTCAAAAACTTACCATCACCATTTTTAATGGTAGCCATTTGAATACCAGCAACATTTGGAGTACAACGAAAAACCAGCCTGGTTTCACTGTTTGTTAATAATACTGGAGAAAGGCAGCCGTCCATTTCAAACGTCACCTGATCATCAAGGCTCTTACCTGATACGGTGAAGTCCACTTCAATATCGAGTTCAACTGTCTTCGGAGACAAACCGGTCACAGTCACGACCTTTGGCGTGACTGGATCTTTATCTTCTGACTCTGTTGAACCAGAACCACATGCACTCAATAACCCTATAAAAAAAACGATCCATCCTCGCTTAATAACACATAACAACATCAAGCAAACCTCAAACTGGAAATTTATAAAGAAAACTACAAGGCCTCAATATGCAGAGCAACCATCTGAACACTTGTTTGACCACGAAATTGATTGATATCCAGACGATATGCCAAACGTGCCTTTGTGGCACCAACAGGCAATACGCTATCATCCGTATTAAAAGCAATGGCATCGACCAGTTTTTCATTGGTTCCTGGAATTTTAAGCAGTAATTTCAAATGCTTTTCACCGACAACCCGCCGACTGATCAATTGAAACACTCCATCAAACACGGGCTCTGGAAACCCTTGACCCCATGGGCCGGCACTGCGCAGAACTTCAGCTAATGGCATATCCAGATCATGTTCATGCAATTCACCATCACTCCAAACGACACTTTTAAGGTCATCAACACTGAGAAGCTGGCGCACTTGTTGGTCAAATTCATCACGAAACAGTTCAAAGCCATCAACATCCATGGAAAGCCCTGCCGCCATCGCATGGCCACCAAACTTTGAAATCAATCCTGGATGCTGGGCATCAATGCGAGAGATCACATCACGAATTTGTAAACCAGCAACCGAACGTGCCGAACCTTTGATTTCACCCGCCTGACCCGGCGCAAAAATAACAACGGGACGATGGTGGATCTCTTTGATACGGGATGCAATAACACCCACAACACCTTGATGCCACTTTTCATTATATAGCACGATGCCGAAAGGCAGCTCACTACTTTCGGTATCAAGCTGTAATTGATCCAGATCACGCAACGCATCAATACGCATTTCAGCTTCGATTTTGCGGCGCTCCAGATTCATGGCATCCAAACGCCCCGCTATTTCATTCGCTTCGCTCAAGTTATCACTGAGCAAGCATTCAATACCCAGCGACATATCATCCAGACGCCCGGCAGCATTCAATCTTGGGGCAACAGCATAGCCCATATCTGAAGCAATCACCCTCTCAAACTGGCGACCACTGGATGCCAGCAATGCATAAATTCCAGCACAACCTATACCACTACGTATTCGAGCCAGACCTTGCGCAACCAATATACGATTATTATGGTCAAGTGGCACCAAATCTGCCACCGTTCCAAGTGCCACCAAATCCAGCAACTGCCCTAGATTAGGTTCGCGGGTATTCTGGCTTGAGAACCAGCCTTGCTCGCGCAAATATGAACGAAAAGCGAGCATGACATAAAAAATAACCCCGACACCAGCCAGATTTTTACTGGGAAATTCATCACCATTCTGGTTTGGATTAACAATGGCATCAGCATCAGGCAACTCTTCGCCCTGAATATGATGATCAGTAATCAGTACACGTATACCTGATTCTTTCGCAAACGCAACACCACGAATACTGCTGATTCCATTATCAACTGTAATAATGAGATCGGCTGACGGTGTATCATCAGCGCTGATTAATTCTGGAGTTAGGCCATAACCCGAATCAAATCGGCGTGGCACCACATAATCTACATACTGAAAACCCAGCATACGCAAGGCTCGCACCGCAACTGCACAACTGGTCGCACCGTCCGTATCAAAATCAGCAACAATCAAAATACGCCACTGTGCCTGTAAAGCTTGCAGCAATAGTTTCACAGCTGCATCAATGCCTTTTAGCTTCGTTGCTGGCAGTAGTAGTTTCAGCCTGTTTTCTAACGCTTGCGATGATTCCAGTTCACGCGCAGCATATATTCGCGCGAGCACTGGATGAAGATCATCAGGCAATGCATGACGATTCGCAACCGGCTCACGCCGAGCAATCACTTTCATTGAATTAGCGACTACTTTTAATTAAAAACGGCCATGTTGACGATTAATATAATTATTTAACTCGACATGTTGGGTGTTCATTCGGCGCAATATCATATGAACTGAGCGAACAATAGAGCGCATCACCTGATAAACCAGAGGGCCATTACTATCCAGTAAAGCCTCAAGCTTTGTTCGGTTCAAACTGAATACTTCAGACTCGCCAAGAGAAACAAGTGTTGCGGAGTGTTCGGCACCATCAACAAAGCCCATCGCTCCTGCTAAATCACCCGCTTTAAGAATATGCAGCGTGAGTTTCTCTTCACCCGACCCGCTTTTAGTAACTGCTAATTTTCCCTTGATAACGACATAAAGAGAGTCGTCTTTTTCACCTTCATTAATAAGATGTTCATCATCTTTCAACGTACGTACTTCTACGATATCAGCCAAAACAGAACACTGCTCATTCGTCAGATCTTCAGCCAAAGGGGATAAACGTACAATTTGAAAATTTTCTTTT
>DRLZ01000323.1 GCA_011322755.1 Crenotrichaceae bacterium | reverse complement strand
ATAACTGTGTAATCCGTCGTTATCAGCGCTCGACTGGGTTATTCAGGCGACATTCCATGTCGATGGCGTGGTTTTTGTTGTTGTCAAAGCTTTTATTACGACTAAAACAAGAGGGTTATCATTGTCAGTATCTTCACAGCTAACAGTTACAATGGCGAGCTGGACTGATGTCGGTCGAACACGAAAAATAAATGAAGATTCATTTTGTGTCGATGAAAATATGTCATTGATGCTTGTCGCCGATGGAATGGGTGGTCATGAAGCCGGAGAACTTGCCAGTAGTTATGCTGCTACAGCATTCAGGCAAGAGTTATTTGCTTGTCTTGAAGACTGTAAGCAACACATTTCCAATGTAATCGTTGACAGCAATGACCAGGAAAAAACCTGGCTTGATTTGCCCAATCCATTATTATCTCTGGTTGAGCTTGCAGCAATTCGCGCAAATCGGTTGATATTAAAGGAAAACCTGGCTGGTGGCTACAAGGCCAGGCAACGTATGGGGACAACCCTGGTTGGTGTATGGATACAGCCTGAACTGCGTGAAGCCGTTATTTTTAATGCTGGTGATAGTCGGGTCTATTTGTGGCGAGAGCATAAGTTTGCTGCGTTAACCAAGGATCACTCTTTGCATCAGCAATGGCTGGATTATGGCAGAATAGGCCCTGAGCCATCAACCAATATTATCATGAATGCAGTTGGTGTTACCGAGAAGCTGAAAATCGATTTGAAAGTTTACGGTTTGAAAAAAGGCGATATCTTGCTGGCGTGTTCAGATGGTTTGAACAGCATGTTAACTGATGAACAGATTGCCGGGTTAATAGAATTTCATGCATCTGGAGAGAAGACACTTGATGAAGTGAGTCGATTGTTAGTGGACAAAGCCAACGAACTTGGTGGCGCTGATAATATTACTGTCGCACTGGCCGCATGTAGTTAACCTGAAAACTAGTTTTTGAGCTCAATCCTAAAACCATGTACTATTGGCAACCTAAAGTAACAATGATTCTGGTGAAGCAATGAATAACAAGGAAATTTTGTCGGGCATTTTAGCCATATCAAGCGTGTTGGCATCAGTGAGTATACAGGCTTATACACTGGAAATCCCGCGGCAGATTAGCAGATCAATTAATGATCGACTGGATGTTAATTTCAACAATGTGCGTCAGCAATCTGCGCCTGCAAGTGAATCAAATGTGTGGGATGCCTTGTCCTACACCAGTATCGACAGTGAATTTGGTACGGATGCTGATTTATATCAAGCGACTTTGGGAATCGATCAGCGCTGGGGTGATATAAACGCAGGGGTTGCCGTGACCTATGCGCGACTGGAACAATCCGGTTTTTTCTTGTCTGACAAAAGCAATGTCCCGGCATTTATACCGTATGTTGATTACACGCTAAACCAGTATATGCATGTGACTGCGATGGGTGGTTACATACGCAAAGAAGGTGTCGGCAACAAGAGTTTTAATGTCAATATCGCTTTTACGGACATTTCCTTAAATACAGAGTTACCCATCATACCCGGGCTCAGTATAAAGCCAAGAGCTGGTTATCGCTTTGCGTACTCTGATTTTGATTTTCCACATTCAGGTAGTGCGACGACTTACACAAACACGTTGTACGCAGAAGGTGGTCTTGAATACACGATGAACAATCTTGCAGTTTATTTTGAGAGTTTGTACGAGCGGGTTGTTATTGATAACCAGCTGCCGAACCCGGTTGATGGTGGAGATTTGGTGTTTATCACAGCTGGAATTGATTATCACGTTAATCAAACAGTGTCACTTGGAGTTGCCTACCGACATCAAATTCTTGAAAGTAATGTCGATTATCATCAAGCCACAGCGCATATGAATATGCGCTTTTAATGCTTATCTCCAGGTTGTCATCGCTTCTTGGTGAAGAACAGCTCAATGATCTGTTCTTCACTGCCATTATCTTCTAGTCAGTTCTTTGATTATCTAATTCACTTTTTCCAGGATCCTGGCTTGTTGTTGCTGAGCCGCATAGATTTCCTGCAGCTCAGCGCTTGCTGCCACCATATTGAGTAGTGCGGGTTTCACTTCATTCCATTGACGGGTTTTCAGTCCACAATCAGGGTTAACCCAAAGCTGCTTCACTGGAATCCGTTGCGCTGCTTTTTTCATCAGCTCAACCATGTGTTGTTGATCTGGTATATTTGGTGAGTGGATGTCGTAAACACCTGGACCAATTTCGTTTGGATATTTAAATTCATCGAAAATGTCGAGCAATTCCATATCAGATCGTGATGTTTCAATGGTAATCACATCAGCGTCCATATTGGCAATAGCTTCGATAATATCGTTAAATTCTGAATAACACATATGGGTATGAATCTGGGTTTCATCACTCACCCCATTCGCTGTGAGTTTAAACGCATGCACAGCCCAGTCCAGATAGTGTTTCCATTGTGATTTTCGCAGAGGCAATCCTTCGCGCAATGCCGCCTCATCGATCTGGATAATCCCGATTCCAGCTTGTTCCAGTTCCATTACCTCGTCTCTGATTGCCAGTGCCAGCTGTAAGCAGGTTGTTGCGCGTGGCTGATCATCGCGCACGAAAGACCAGTTAAGCATGGTAACAGGGCCTGTCAACATGCCTTTCACCGGTTTGGGCGTTAACGATTGAGCATATGTAATCCACTCGATTGTCATCGGCTGTTTACGTGAAATATCACCATAGATAATTGGCGGTTTCACGCAGCGTGAACCGTATGATTGTACCCAGCCAAAACGGGTAAACACGTAACCATCCAGTTGTTCACCAAAGTATTCAACCATATCGTTGCGCTCAGGTTCTCCGTGAACGAATACGTCCAGACCGATTGTTTCCTGTTGCGTGATGCAATATTGGATTTCTTTATGCATGGCTTGTTCGTAGTCATGCTTTGCTAAACGGTCATTACGGTATTCTCTGCGGGCATGACGAATTTTCTGGGTTTGTGGAAATGATCCTATCGTCGTCGTCGGAAAAAGTGGTAATCCCAGTTTCACATTTTGAATGGTTGTTCTGTGCTTATATGGGTTCTGGCGTTCAGCCATTTCAGGTGTTATTTCGTCCAGCCTGCTGTGTATTGATGCATTGTGAACGCGACTGGATTGTTGACGGCTCTTGATTGCACTTGTATTTTCATCAATTTGCCGCTGGATCGTTTGCTTGCCCTGAACCAGAGCTGTAGCAAGCAGGTTGATTTCTTCAATTTTTTGTGTAGCAAAAGCCAGCCATGATTGAATTTCGCTATCCAGTTGCTGTTCACTTGTCAGGTCGACAGGAACATGGAGCAACGAACAGGATGGAGCAAGCCACAAGCGTTGTTGTAAACGCTGATAAATTGGCTCCAACCATTCCAGAGTTTGTAGCAGGTCAGTTTTCCAGATATTGCGACCATTCACCACACCGAGAGACAGTATTTTGTGCTGTGGTAGCCAGTCGATTAATTTATTGACCTCATTTCTGGCATTAATCGCATCAATGTGTAAGCCGTTGACAGGCAACTCGCAAGCCAACTTCAAGTTGTCTTGTAATTCACCAAAATAAGTTGTTAACAACAGCTTTAGTTTGGTGCTTTGCAATTGAAAATAGGCCTTTCTGAGCGCATGTTGCCAGTCCTGAGCGAGTTCCATCACCAGAATCGGTTCGTCAATTTGAATCCACTCGATACCTTTTTCCTGCAAACAATCGAATAATTCTGCATACACAATCAGTAAATCATCAAGCAGATCAAGACGATTGCTTGCATCTTTGCTTTTACCTAACCATAAGTAAGTGACGGGGCCGATAATCACCGGTTTGGCTTGGACTCCCTGCTGTTGTGCTTGGGTAACTTGCTCAAGCAAATGTTCTGGATTCAGTGAGAACGTTGTTTGCTCATCAAATTCAGGGACAATGTAATGATAGTTGGTGTCAAACCATTTCGTCATTTCGCCTGCATGTGCAGCGCAGCAGTGACGATCTTTGCTGCGACCTCTTGCCACCTGAAAGTATTGATCCAGAGTGTTATCCAAATGCTCACTTTTGAAGCGTGACGGAATATTACCCAGCAGAAAACTGGTGTCGAGTACCTGATCATAGAATGAGAAGTCACCAACTGTTTGTAAATCAAGCTGTTGTTGTATCTGCCAGTTCTGCTCGCACAACGCTGTTGCAGTCGCATGTAATTCAGGTTGAGAGAGCTCCTTACGCCAGTATTTTTCCAATGCAAACTTAAGTTCGCGTTTTTTGCCGATGCGTGGAAAGCCAAGGTTGTGTGTTGTTAGCATATTCATTACTCGTCTAGGATTAAATGCCAATTGTAAACAGACATCAACTTGATGAATAATGATAAAATGTGAGAAATTAATGAATTATCCTCATGTATGATTGAGTTATCACATTTACGCATCATCTCTGCATTGCATGAAAACGGCACCCTGACAGAGGCTGCAAATGCATTGTGTTTAAGCCAGTCTGCACTTTCTCATCAGATTCGTTATCTGGAGAAAAAACTGGAATTGAAATTGTGGCAGCGTGAAGGCAGGGGGTTGCGACTGACACAGGCGGGCAATCTGCTGTTACAGGTTGCCCAACAAGTACTGCCAATGATGGATCATGCCGGTTCTACTCTCAAAGCCTACGCAGCGGGCAGGCAAGGTATTTTACGTATTGGGGTTGAATGCTATCCATGCTACGAATGGCTGACAGGTGTCATTGCTGACTTCTTGCTGGCAATGCCCGAGGTAGATATTGATATTGCTCATCAATTTCAGTTTAGTGGCCTGGAAGGCTTGTTAAATCATCAGTTTGATGTCTTGGTTACCCCCGACATTATCAGCAATAAAACACTTGTTTATGCGCCATTATTTGATTATGAGCTGGTGCTTTTGGCTTCAAAAGAGCATCTCTTTGCTGGATTGGAAATGATCACACCGGAAATGCTGGCGACAGAAGTATTGCTGACTTTCCCCGTACCTGCTGAGCGACTGGATATTTTTACCCAATTTCTGTTCCCCGCATCGATTGCGCCAGCACAGCATAAACAGATTCAGTCAATCGATATTATGATGCAAATGGTGGTTTATAACCGCGGAGTATGTGTTTTACCTGACTGGCTTGCAGACAATTATTGTAGCAAGTTGCCAGTAAGTAAAGTGCGTCTCGGTAGAAAAGGAGTACATAAAACACTGTTTGCCGGAATGCATTGCTATGATGCAGAAATACCTTATATCAAACGCTTTGTTCGTTTGGGGCAAGGTCTGGATTGATGACGATTGTTAATGTCGGCAACTGCCTTAAGTGAGAGCTAAAAGATGGAACAGTGAAGCGTTCGCTTGAATGTAATGCTTTACGTACTCGCTACAATCATATTTAGCGTTCATTATTCGCATGCCAGACAGATTGAATTTGAAACATCCAAAAGGCACCAATGCCGACATGAAGTAGAGACATTAATCGCTCTTCAATAGAATTGTAGCGATACTTGAACAACATGGGGCCACTGATGATTTTCTGGCAGTTATTAGAAAGCAGAAAGGCGTACAAAGAGAGCCAAAATGTATATTCGGGTGGGTGATTACTGGCAAGCCAGGAAGCATTGCGGAAAACTATTCGCAGTGAAATCAAAACGTTCAGATAAAGAATTCAGCAAACTCAAACATAAAATCAAAAGCAATGCATGGGTGTATGATTGCCATTGCTGAATGTACTAATCTAGGTTTTTGGTACAGATAACTGTATGCATTCTGTCCAGATATGTGGCACATCAGGTATCGATCAGGTTTCTCGATGTTGCTCTGACGCAACACAAAAAATGGTATTTTAATGCACGCTGTTCCGCTCTGGATGTACAAGAATCGACTCGCTGGGCGCTAACTGATTGTACAATCTGGAAATAACTTCTCTTGCTGTGCCAGAATATGAAGCCGTTTCCTGTGAATCCAGGTATATATTGATGCGGGTTTATTATTCAAGACTTTTTTAGAGAAAAACCTTGCTGTTGTGAATTTTCCGGTAAATTGATGATCCAAGTATGACCGAAATATCAGGATCCAAAAAAATGAAGCATTCCATATTATATTTTTTCGCCTTTGTTCTCTCTGCGCTTGTACTCCTCGGATGTGCCGATCGAGCTTCATCGACTCAGTCATTAGTATCTGACCAAAACCTGGAAGTTGCGACTTTTGCGGGAGGATGTTTCTGGTGTACTGAAGCTGATTTTGAAAAGCTAGAGGGGGTTTATAAAGTTATCTCTGGCTATAGCGGCGGGCATGTTATTAACCCCACATATGAGCAGGTTTCAGCAGGTAATACCGGACATGTTGAAAGTGTACAAGTGTATTACGACCCTGAACAGGTTTCCTATAATGATTTGTTGCAAGCCTTCTGGCGCCAGGTAAACCCGACTGATGACGGTGGTCAGTTTGTCGATCGCGGTGATTCCTACAAAACCATGATTTTCGTTAATAATGATCGTGAGCGCCAGCTTGCCCAGCAATCGCGTAATCAGCTCAACGAATCAGGCCGCTATGATGCGCCGGTGATTACAGGCATTCGTCAGTTCGAGAAATTTTATCCTGCCGAAGAACATCATCAGGATTATTACAAAAAAAATCCGTTGCGCTACAAATACTATCGCAACAATTCTGGCAGAGATCAGTTTTTGACTAAAACCTGGGGCGACGATTTGCATTATAAGATAGCAGGTCACGGTAAAAATATCAGGAAATACAGCAAGCCGGACGACTCTATTTTGCAACAACGCTTAACAACACAGCAATACCAGGTTACCCAGGAAGACGGTACTGAAGCACCGTTTCGAAATGCATACTGGAACGAGAAGCGCGATGGAATTTATGTTGATATTGTCAGTGGTGAGCCGTTGTTTTCATCCAAGGATAAATTCAAATCAGGAACTGGCTGGCCAAGCTTTATTCGACCGCTCAAACCTGAGCATATCGTTGAAAAAACTGATTTTAAGCTGTTAGCGCCAAGAACTGAAGTGAGAAGCAAATATGCTGATTCACATCTGGGACATGTTTTTAAAGATGGCCCTGAGCCAACAGGGTTAAGATATTGCATAAACTCTGCTTCATTAAAGTTTATCCCCAAGCAGACATTAGAGGCTGAAGGATATGCTGAATTTTTGTCTTTATTTGGACAACCGGAACAATCAGAATAAAGCGTTACTCGTGACCTTGATAAAGCCGTGTGAGTTGTTCCTGCATTGATTGTTCAATTTTGCTCCGCCTGATTTTGAGTGTCGGGGTAAGCATTGCGTTTTCAACAGTCCACTGGGAAAATGTAGCTGAAACCCGTTTGATTCTGGCATAACCAGGAAATCGATCCAGTTTATGACTGAGTATTTCCAGCAAAACCTTTTCAACAGCAGGGTCTTGCAGCATTTTATTGTTCCAGCTGGTTTGATCCAGCCCGTGTTGTTTCGCAGCCAGTTGCCAGTGCTTGCGATTTAGCACAATCAAGGCAACAGGGTATGGTTTGGCCTCGCCGTATATCATCACCTGGTTAAAACAGGGATCAAGCATGGCAGCGGCTTCCATATCGGAAGGCGACAATTTTTCACCGGTGGAAAGTACAATAATTTCCTTGATTCGTCCTGTGATATACAGTCGCTGCTCTCTGATTTCAACAATATCGCCAGTATGCAGCCAGCCCTCCGAGTCAATGATTTCAGATGTGGCTTTACGGTTGTTCCAGTAACCAAGCATGATGTTTGGGCCACGCACCAGCAACTCATTGTGTTCTGACTGCAGCACTTCAATCCCTGGTAACGCGGTGCCGACACTCGCAGGATCATTATTATCCAGTCGATTGACGCTTACCAGCGGGCTGGTTTCGGTGAGTCCGTAACCCTGGATCACGGCGACACCCAAGCTCAGGAACACTTTTGAGATCGGGCATGCCAGTGCTGCACCACCGGACAGGCTAACGCGGATGTTCCCCCCCAGCTGCTGCCTGAACGGCTTGGCTACAAGACGCTCATATAGCGGCCAGACCAACAGCTTTGGGTGCCAGCCAACCTGGTGTTGTTGATATTGAAAACGATACCAGCCAGTTTCAACTGTTTGTTGAAACAGCCATTGGACGATTCCGGGTTTCTGACTGAGTTGTTCCTGAAGCTGCTGATAAATACGTTCAAAAATACGCGGGACAGAGGCGAATAAGCTTGGTTGCAGGATTTTCAAGTCATCACTGAGATGTTTGATTCCTCGCGAATAAGCAACACATGCTCCGGCCATCATCGGTAGATAATATCCCACTGCGCGCTCAAACATATGTGATAATGGCAGGAATGATAAAAATAAATCATCTGATCTGATCTCGACAGCATTCAAACCAGCTTCTACATCAAACAGAATATTTTGATGACTCAGCATGACTCCTTTGGGTTTTCCCGTTGTGCCTGATGTATAGACAATGGTCGCCAATCCTTCCGGGTGCCCGTCAATGTGTTGTAGTTCATGCTTGCCTTCCGGCAACCAGTCAGCCAGACAAACCAGACGGGAGTCGTTCATGGCAGAAACAGGATCAAGGCTGATAATGGTGAGTATCTGACTGAGCTGGCTGGCTTCAGTAACCAGTTCTGTCCATGTCTCGTTGCCTTTTATCAGTAAGACACGTACATTTGCGTGATTGAGTATATAAGCAGCATTTTCAGCGCTATCATGATGAAATAACGGGACAACAACCAACCCCAGCCCCAATGCTGCCTGCTCAAAAATGACCCATTCACGGCAATTATGCAGCATGATCGCGACACGCTCACCGGTTTTGAGATTACTTTGATCCAGAGCATACTGCCAACGGGCGATCTCATCCGCTGTTTGCTGCCAGGTATAGTCACGCCAGAATTTTCCAGCTGGCTCATACTGGCGATACGCGACAACATCCGGGTTACGTTTAACCCGTTCGCGGAACAACCCCGGAAGCGTCAGGCTGATATCATTGTCTATTCTGGCTGCACTCATGCTGCCAACTTCACCTGGTTATGACTGCAGCCAGCCGATGTCTGGTTTGAAACGTGGCCCAAACTGTTTTTCCAGCTGCTCTAATCGCTCCAGCACGGCATCTCGTCCGCGGCTTTTCAAATACTGCATAGGACCTCCTGTAAACGGTGCAAAACCGGTCGCAAAAATCATCCCTGCGTCCAGCAAATCATCATCATCAACCACACCTTCATGCAAACAGGCAATACATTCGTTGAGTAAGCGCAGAATCAGGCGATCTTCAATAGCTGTTTTCGGGTTTGCTGAGTGTTGCGTTTGTTTTGATGATCTGGTCTGCTGTTTGCCATGTTGATACTGATAAAACCCTTGCCCTGTTTTTTTACCCAAATGGCCTTGTTGCACTTTTTGATTCAATACATCAGGGATTTGCATACCCAGTTGCTCGGCAAGGATATTGGCAACCGATAAACAGATATCCAGACCGACTGTATCAGCTAACAAAATAGGCCCCATTGGCATGCCAAAATCAGTTGCTGTTTTGTCAATGGTTTCAGCTGCAACACCTTCTGATAACAGTTCAACCGCTTCCAGCAAATACGGCATCAGAATCCGGTTGATCAAAAATCCAGGTGAACTTTTCACAGGTAGCGGTAACCGGTCGATACTGCGCACAAAAGCGGCTGCTGTTGAGACAACATCAGCGCTGGTATTGTGTGCTGAAACCACTTCTACCAGCTGCATTTTTGCAACCGGATTAAAAAAATGGATACCCACCAGCCGCTCCGGTTGTTGTAATACCTGGCTTAATGTTTCTAGCGGAATACTTGAGGTATTTGTCGCCAGAATCGCATCAGGCCGGCATTGTGTTTCGATATCTTTGAACAGGGCTTGCTTGATTTCTGCATTCTCGACAATCGCCTCAATGATGACATTGGCGTTGAGAATACCTTGTCCGTCCAGATCGGGGTGGATTCTATCCATTGCCAGCATCGCCAGACGTGCTGGCTTGAGTTTGCGTTTGAATAACTGGTAGGCGCGTTTCATAGCAGGCGCAATAAATTGTGGTTCTCTGTCCTGCAAGCTCACGGTGTAATCTCGCAGCGCACACCAGGATGCGATATCGCCACCCATTGTTCCTGCACCAATGATATGGATTCGACGCTGCTGGGCGCTGTCAGCTTCAATTGTTTGTTTGCCCAGCGATTTCAAGCGTTCCTGCAACATAAAAACGCGCACCAGATTTTTTGATGTCTCTGTCATGATTAACTGTGCTGCTGATTTGGCTTCAGCATCGAGCATGGCTCGTTCGTTACCAGCATATTGTCTCCAGACATCAATTAATGCATACGGTGCTGGGTAGTGTTGTCTGGCAGCATGTTTGGCGACTTGTTTTTGAAACTGCTTTGCCAGTAATGGCCTGACAAGTGAATGACTCGCCAGTGCTTTTAGTTTGCTGGCACGTTTCGGTTTTGGCTGTGTCTGAATGATATTTTGTCCAGCTGTCAGCAAATGCCTGTTTGCAACCGCATAATCGACAAGACCGAGACGGTATGCCTGACGTGCGCTGACGCTACGCCCTGCCAGCATCATGCTCATGGCATCAATCGCTCCAATTAAACGGTTCAGGCGCATACTGCCGCCAAATCCCGGATGAATACCCAGTTTGACTTCCGGCAAACCGATTCGTGTGCGTGGCTGATCGGTTGCAATGCGATAGTCGCACGCCAGCGCCAGCTCCAGTCCGCCACCAACACAAAAACCATCAATCAGGCTGACAGTTGGGATTGGCAATGCTTCAAGCTGATCAAAAATACGCTGTCCACGCTGAATGAGCTGCAAAGCCTCTGCTTCGTTATCAATAGTTGTAAACTCGGTAATATCCGCACCAGCAATAAACCCGGATGGTTTGTCCGATACAATGATTAAACCTGTCGCTGTTTCTTCCTGTATACGCGACAGCAGTTGTTCGAATTCCTGTAGTGCTTTTGCCGATAATACATTGGCTGAACTGTCGACAACATCAAAGTGTAACGTTGCGATATTGGCTGCGCTGATTGTGAGCTTCCAATGAGTGGTTTCAGACACCGTATTTTCAGTTTTTGATTCATTTATGGTTTTCATCACTCAACTCCTTGCCAGCAACATGGCGCCGCCTTGCCCACCGCCAATACACTGGGTCGCAATTCCGGTTTGTGCATCTTTCTGCTGCAACACATTGAGTAAATGCAAGACAATCCGGGCGCCGCTGGAACCAACCGGATGACCAATGCTGATTGCTCCACCATCGACATTGAGCCGCTCAGAATCAATCTCTCCAAGCGCAGCGTCAAAACCAAGCTGTTGAGTACAATAATTGTTGTCCGCGAATGCACGACAGCAGGCGATTACTTGTGCTGCAAAGGCTTCGTTAAGCTCCCAGTAGTCTATGTCATTCAATGCTAATTGATGACGCTGTAATAACAATGAACTTGCATGAACAGGCCCCAATCCCATTTCCGCTGGATCATTGGCCGCCCATTCACAATCGACAATACGACCAATGACATCCAGCTGGTATTGTTTGACTGCATCTGCACTGGCCAAAATCAACAGCGCAGCACCATCGGTAATTTGCGAGCTATTACCGGCAGTGACAGATCCAAACGGCTTTTCAAAAACAGGCTTGAGTCTGGAAAGATGTTCTACTGATGAATCCCGGCGCACACCTTGATCGTGATCGTAAAAATTTCCTCTGTTATCATAAATGGTTTCAATTTCACCCAAACGTCCTTCATCATGGGCGGATGCCAGCCGTAGATGACTGCCAACAGCGTACGCATCCATTTCCTCCCGGCTGATGTTGAATTTGGCAGCCAGTATTTCAGCAGTGCTTCCCATAGACAAGCCGACAACCGGATCGGTCAAACCACAGATCAAGCCGATGACAGGTTTTAGATAAGCGGGTCTGAGACTGCCGAGACAGCGAACTTTGTCCATAAGCTTTCGGGCACGGGAGAAGTCAGCCAGCCAGCTTGTCATTTGGGTTGACAACAAAACAGGCGCGTAACTCATGGATTCTACGCCACCGGCAAGTATCAGATCAGCACGTCCAGCAGCAATATTTCGAGCTGCGCAGTCCAGTGCCTGCATTCCCGAGCCACAGTTTCTTTGAACTGTCCACGCCGGCATATGAATGCCGCAGCCTAATCTGAGCGCTACAATACGGGCAATATTGGCTTCATCCACATGCGGCATCACACAACCCAGAATCACCTCATCCAGTGTATCAGCAGCAAATGGCTGGCGTGACAACAACGCTTGCCCGGCTTGAACAGCCAGCTCAGCCGCCTTGAATGCAAGTGTTGGCTTTGTCGCTTTTAGATACGGCGTACGGCTGCCATCAACAACGTATACTATTTTACCCTGCATGGAGATATGTTGTGATTTTTTCATCAGACTTCTCCTGCCTTAAAATCTTCGATAATAACGATTATATGCTTGTCGTAACGATTGTTGGAGATTAATATCAATCGGCTTGGTGGAATGCTATTCAATCTGGTTACTCAGTCAATTGAATACAACGTAAGTGCTGATCATTGTCTGATGACGAGACAGTATGTTTTGACACTCGTAATTTTAAAAGACTATTCAATATCTTGAACAGGGTCTCAAGGTAGTGGCAGTGTTTTGAAATGGTGAAATTATGATATCCGGAGTGAGCCCGTACTGGTTATTCAGCGTGCATGCGGTGGTTTCTGTAATTAGAAACAACTCCGCTTATTTTAGGGAACATCATGCGTAAACACGCGTTAAAGTAGTGAAGAGTGGTTTGGTTATTTTACCAACAGTGTTCTCTATTCCAGGCGAATCAGCAATTCAATAAGGCTTGGTGTAACTACAAATGGTTGATAAGCATGTATAAAGATTTCAAACTGTATTGTTTTTTGCTAACTGCAAAAGCCGTTTGTAATGTTTGATATGGGTGATCTCGATCATTCGTTAACTCGGGCCTATAGAAGCTGCTTCTTCGAATGCACTGTTATTTTTCCCGGATATATCTTGTATTTGAGACAAATCTGTTAATTTAGGCGCCTGATATTCTGGCTTGTTATTTGTGTGCCTGGATGCTTTGATGGTGGACGGTGTTGCGTGATCGGAATTAGTTTCTGTTTCCATGATAATCACATCCTCTCGTTAGCTGGTTGCTCACTGAAAGGGCGACTCTACTACGTTTTCTTGCATTTAGCAAAAAAACTGATGCTGTTCCGCAATGATCGTGTGGTTTTTTTATTCAGCTTGAGTTTTTCCAGCTGCTTAAAATTTTTAAAATCCTGAAACCAGGGACGGGTGTAGCTCACATAGAGAATAGGTCGTACCTGTTTCGATTGATTGGCTAACCCCTGATGGGAAAGGCGGTAATCCATTAAGATACAATCACCTGTTGGCACTTGTAGATCAATTGAATCCTGATGTTTAGTGTTGTCAAGGTTGAGATGTGTGCCAGGCCACATTCGAGTCGTTCCTGTTTCATTATCCAGCTTCACAAGTGGAATAATTAATTTGATTGCATAACATGGAATGATGACATCAATAGCTGCGCCAAACAGCATGGGATGATCCCTGTGTCGGTGCTGGTCTGGTGCGCTCGGTAAAGAGGTAACGCTGGAAAAACTGGCTAAAATTACATCATCTCCTAGTAAATGTTTAATGACAGCTAATATTAACGGGTGCGTACACAAGAGTGACGAATCAAAAGGAGAGGATAATTCAATAGCAATTTTATAGCGTTTTTCCCCGACGAGATAGACTTGGTTAGAAGGCTTGTCCTGAAAGCAATGTTGATGGCGCTTACAATATGCTTTATGTAATATCTCAATAAAGTCAGGTGAGTAAATATTCTCCAGATATAAGCAGCCTTCGCACCTGAATAACTTGGCTGCTAGTTCTAATGTGTCGCTATGAATACCCTGTTCCCTGTATTCCGCTTTAGTGAGTGGTAATTTTTGTATCATGATTGGGTATTTTATGTCGACATGATCCAGTTGTTAGACACGCATATTACATCATGGTGTAAACAAGGTATTCCAGCATCAACGATGTTTATTCTCTCGTTCGTATCAATATCTGCTGAAAAATAGGAGGCTTGTTAAATATCAAGGGCTGTCAATGCTGATGAACAATGATTTTTTGTGTCAACACATGTTTTATATACGATTTAGCAGGTGATTAGCAGTTTTTGAGCGTAAAGATCTTCAACGTAAGCAGTAATTTCTTTTTCCAGGTTACTCATATTAATGATATTAAAGTGATCGGCAACAGCTGTACAAATTGCTTTAATCGTTTGTTCTGTTTCAATCAATTCCCAGATGAACGATCCAACAGCATTGCTTCCAAAATAGTGACCGTTTTCAATACTCATCATTACAATTTCCCCATCCATGTTTACGCTGAGTATGTCTGGATTTTGTTTTATTATTGTTTCGCAATTCACTATCTACGCCTCAAAATTGTTTCAGTTCGATGAAAGACCTGAACTATGATGTATCCTAAGTTACTAGTGATATTAACTTGCTGTTAATTCACTCATTTTACTCTAGATATCTGGTAAAGGCAGGAAATTATCATACTAGTGTCGAGAAAACCTATGTTTCGATACCAAAGCTGTTTATGAGCAAGTATCATAGTTAATCTGTGTTGTTGACGAGTCATGTATTCGTTATTTTGATTATCGGGTTGCAGAAAAGACAAGTAAATCAACAGGCTGAGATAAAAGTGAAAAAAACAGTACTCATTCTTGGAATGCATCGTAGCGGTACGAGCTGGTTAACTGGCAGTTTGCAGCAAGCCGGACTGTATCTAGGGAAACACCACAGCTGGAATCCGCATAACCGCAAGGGAAATCGTGAAAACCCGGATGTGATGGCGCTGCATGAATCCATACTTGCAGAAAACCATGGCGCATGGGATGTTCCGCCTGAATTTATTGTCTGGTCAGCACAGCAAAAAGAGGCTGCGAGACAGTTAGTCGAGGTCAATACTGAAGCACAGCAACAATGGGGATTCAAGGATCCACGTACTTTGCTGATGCTCGAAGGCTGGAAATTACTACTGGATGACATTGCCTATATAGGTATTTTTCGACATCCTCTTGCAGTCGCAAGGTCGTTGCATAATCGCGGTGGAATGCCTCGGCAGCAAGCACTTCAGCTGTGGGAGTATTACAATACAATTTTACTTAATCAATACCAGTTATGTGCATTTCCTTTGCTGTGTTTTGACTGGTCGGAGCACAAGCTGAATAAAGCTGTCAGCGTTGCGTGCAGACATTTACAGCTGGAAACAGCAGATGAAGATGATGACAGTTCATTTTTTGATGCTGATTTGCGCCATAATCAGGCAGAATCAGATATTGAACTGCCAGAATCAATCACTCATTTATATGAGCGACTGAGCAAATGTTCACAACAATGGGCGATTTGAAATGAGATACATGGGTACGGCTCTCTGCGAATTCTGGTTATTTATTGTACTTGGAAGCAGCGTTATTTTTATGGTGAGTGGCTGCAGCCATTCGCCAGCAACGAGCTCATCAGAGCCATCTCACCAATCAATCGGCTCATCATCCAGACCTCGTTCCAAACCGCCCGCAGCTGCTATTGCCAGCGCTCATCCGCTGGCAACACAAGCCGGTATTGAGATCCTTGAACGAGGCGGTAATGCGTTTGATGCTGCGATTGCAGTGGCATCTGTTCTTGCTGTGGTTGAGCCATCCGGTTCCGGGCTTGGAGGCGGTGGATTCTGGCTGTTGCACCGTGCAAGAGACGGTAAACAAGTGATGCTGGACAGTCGGGAAACAGCACCGCTGGCTGCGCATCGTGACCTGTTTCTGGATGAAAACAAGCAAGTGCTACCCGGTAAATCACTCGATGGTGCGCTTGCTGCTGGCATACCCGGGGTACCTGCTGCTTTGGTGCATTTGTCCAAAAATTATGGGCAATTGCCCTTGACGACGACATTAGCACCTGCGATCGAGCTCGCTCAACATGGATTTCTGCTTGATGAACACTTGCTCAAACTGATGAGATTTAGACAAAAAGCTATCCAGACATCACCCGCAGCAGCGAGTATCTTTCTCGATCACGGAAAAGTACCTGGTTCTGGAACACGGTTAGTTCAAACTGATCTGGCGCATACGCTAAGTACACTTGCTAAACAAGGACATGATGGTTTTTACAAAGGAGAGATTGCTGAAAAACTGGTTGCAAGCGTTAAACATAGCGGTGGAATCTGGAGTTTAACTGATCTTGCACGTTATCATGTCATCGAACGCAAGCCCATTGCTGGAGACTATCAAGGCGCACGGATCATCAGCGCAGCACCGCCATCATCTGGCGGGCTGGTATTAATGGAAACATTGAATATTCTTAACGGTTACGCGTTAAATCAGCTTGATCGTGCAACACGTAAGCATCTGATTGTGGAAGCGTGGAAACGGGCTTATCGTGACCGTGCTGAGTACATGGGCGATCCGGACTTTGTCAACATCCCTGTTGAGCGTTTGCTCAGTCAGAATTATGCCGATGCATTAAAAACCACAATTCGCAATGACGTAGCCTTGCCGAGTCAGTATCTGGCTGCGCCACAAGCTGAGATTCAGCAAGGAAACAATACCACGCATTTCTCAGTACTGGATAAAAGTGGCAACCGCGTTGCTGCAACCTTGAGCATTAATTATCCGTTTGGCTCGGGTTT
>DRLZ01000322.1 GCA_011322755.1 Crenotrichaceae bacterium | reverse complement strand
TTGATCAATAACCAATTGCGCTGATTCAAGTTTGAATTCTCGCGTGAATGTGCGCCTCTTTCGTTTCATCATTTTGCTCACCTACTTTAGTATGAGATGATAATATCATCCCTTATTAGGTGGCCAAATTAACTATGCCACTACAGTTCTTTATTTAAAACTGTCACTGTGATCCTTGGAGAAGCCTATATTTTTACTAGGCTGGATACTGTAATACTATTGCTGATTCCGCATGATTAAATACATAACATAGTCTGTAATAAGAAACAGGAACTGGTATCTCATTGCGTTTTAAAAAAATACAAATTACATATCTAACCAGGCATAATATACCTTAGATTAGGACAAAACGTTTTTTTAACAGAATAACAATAAGTATTTTATTCTATTGGTTAAATTGTTGTAGAATATGTCAGTAGTAGATTGGATCACAACTACTTTAAGTTGTATACATATTGATGACAACCTGACAACATAAAGGCGATGTAAATGAATGCAATAGTTTTTAAGTTGGTCAAGTTACTGGAGATATTCAAAAAATCTTACATCTCTTCAAAGGTAGTACTCATATCACGTATGCTCGCACCATTGGTAGAAAGGCTAAGCACTTGGCCATCAATGTCCAGATCAAAAGTAGCTCACGCAAGGAATGGATTATCAAATATTTATTAATCAGGCAGCAAGAACGTATACTTGTTTATCATTATTGGAAAAAACTCTATTACGTATAGGGAGCTTCTAAAAACTCGGGACATTTATCCAATCAAATATGAAGCAGATAAGGGTCATTAAGAAAAGCCACCGGATAAGCCCATGCCTGAACAAGGAACTGCAGTTAAAACCAGTCTGTTTGCCGCCGCAGAGATTGATCGTATTGCCCCACACCCGACCAGTCGACAAGGCGATCGTCCACCGTATTCCACAGAGCGCATGGTGCGCGTCCTCGTCTTGCAACAGTTATATGGGATATCAGATGAAGGACTGGAATACCAACTGCTTGATCGTTTGTCATTCCAACGTTTTTGCAGTTTGCGCGACTCCAGCAGTATTCCCGATGCGCGTACCATCTGGGCATTCCGTGAACGGAGTTACAAAGCAGGCGGTGCGAATGTCTTGTTTGAAGCCGTTCAGCACCAGCTGCAACAATACGGTTTTCATGCGTGCGGTGGACAAATTATTGATGCATCACTGGTCAAAGCACTCATTCATCATGTTCGGAAGAATGAAAAAAAGAGTAGGAAGAAAGCTCAAATACCATCGGGTTGGAACACCGCCAGGCAACGTCAGAAAAATACCGATGCCAGCTGGACAAAAAAACAGGGCAAGTCACAGAGCGATTGCCAGAAGCGTCGAAACGCATCGTTAGCCCGCGCCCGTCTGGACGTGTGTTTGCTGCCATTGCAGCGATGGGTGGCAAACTGGTTCGTAAGATTGGATTAAAACGTGCAATCTTTTTAGCTTAGATCCAGATAGCTTTAAGATTTATCAAGGTAATATGCAACAAATATATGAAGCAGACACTATTGTTGATGCCAGCATCGTCAAGGGGTTACTTGAACAGGTTGGAATTCAGGTTTATTTCAGTGGCTACTATTTGCAGGGAGGAATAGGAGAATTGCCTGCTTCGGGTATGACATCGCTTTGGGTTGATGACAAGCAGGTTGCATTTGCACGACAAGCCATTGCTGAATACCTTGTTCAGCGAGAGACATAAACAGTATTCGTGTTGTTAGTGAGTAAAAAAACGCTTCGCGATTGATTAATCAGCAGTCTATTTAGCTGTATTGTGCAACTGAAAAAGTGTTACAAAGTTTTCCTCAACTAACCATGAACGCCGACACCAAATTTAAACACCATCAGTCCGCCTAGATCAGCAGTTAGAAAGATGAACAAGACCATGAGTACTGCCAGTAGTAGATGAAACCAGCGAGCCGGAGAGAGGTTGATTAAGTGTTCTCGAGCCACCATGCGCCATAGCGAAAGGATGGCAGCAATTGCTGTCGCCGTTGTCGCATAACCTTCATGCTGGTCAATAATTGAATGAATAATACCGCCGTGAGGTACGCTGCGCGCAGCCTGCATGCCAAGCAGTATTGCTGTCACTGCGAAAACAACACCGACATACAACGTCCAGCTTGCTGCATGATAGATTCTATCGCTGCGACGCATCATCGCGATAATTTCAAGTAATAAAAAAGTTGTAAACAAGGCAATCGGAAAATGTACAAAGAGAGGATGTATGTTCGGTAATGCATGGATTCCTGGGAATGCCTTTTGCAAAAAGGCAGGGAATCCTGACTCAACTAAAGTACCCAACAGAACAAGCAATGATTCGAGCAAGTGCCCGCCACCAAAGGAATCGCTGCTATGAACAAAAAAAGACGGTGAAAACAGTGAGTTCAACATAATTCAGGATCAGTAAATAAGGGCTTGAATACAATAGCGTAACTGTTGCCTGCTGGCGCGAGGAATTTGCAAGCGCTGTACACAATAAGCTATTGTAACCTGATAGCCCCGTGTTTGTCAGTGATGACTTATCCAGTCGTGCAGTTTTCGTATTCTTATAAAAAGTGAGCCTCGATAGAAAATGGATTTTTTATGAAGATGAGCAAATGGATTTTCATTTTATGCGGATTGTTTCTGCTGGTTTCAGAAACTGCCCAAGCTTTACGTTGTGACCGACATGTCATCAATCGAGGTGACCATAAAACAAGGGTTTTGCAATACTGTGGTGAACCAGGTTTTGTTGAACAGAAAACCGAGTATTTGGATACTGGAATAAGAACAGAAAGCAGGGCGAATGAAATCACAATTCAGGATCAGGGAATCATTGGAAACAGCTTATCACTGGAATCCGATAACTCACATTTGATCCCGATACATTATGAAATCTGGACATATAACTTTGGTCGACATCGCCTGGTTCATCATTTAACGTTTAGAGAGGGAAAGCTTTCCAAAATTGAGATTGGTGGTTATGGCTATGACTGAAACCTCAATCTGTGACTTCAACCAACGCAAGAGTTTACATCCTGTTATCCGCATTGAAAGCACGACCTTGGGTGAAACAAAACTTTGTATTTTACTCAATCTTTTGTTGACCAAAACATATCATTACAGTATCATTAACCGGCTGTAGGACACGCTGTTGGTTACAGTCTAGCAAATACACACGGGGTATAGCGCAGTTTGGTAGCGCGCCTGCTTTGGGAGCAGGATGTCGGGGGTTCAAATCCCTCTACCCCGACCAGTTTTATGCGCTTGTAGCTCAACCGGATAGAGCATCGGCCTTCTAAGCCGAGGGTTGCAGGTTCGATTCCTGCCAAGCGTGCCACAACATCTTGATTTATGGTGAGCGTAGCTCAGTTGGTAGAGCCCCGGGTTGTGATCTCGGTTGTCGTGGGTTCGAGCCCCATCGTTCACCCCACCTGCTTCTAATTTCTTTCTTATCTCCGTTTTGTCTAAAACCCATGTTTCCGCAATAAGCCCTAGTTGCGGGGATCATTCTGTCGTATCATTACATCCCAATAACTTTGTACAAGAGACTCGCATTAATGGCAGAGCGAAAATCAACTGTAGAACGCAAGACATTGGAAACCCGGATCAAGGTGTCAATCAACCTTGATGGCACAGGCCAAACAAGCTTCAAAACAGGTGTGCCTTTTTTGGAGCACATGCTCGATCAGATTGCTCGACATGGTATGTTCGATATTGATATCAACGCAACAGGCGACTTGCACATTGATGCGCATCATACTGTCGAAGACATCGGCATCACCCTCGGACAAGCGTTTGCCCAGGCATTAGGTGATAAAAAAGGAATTTATCGCTATGGATCTGCCTATGTTCCGCTTGACGAGGCGTTGTCACGTGTTGTTATTGATTTCTCTGGTCGTCCTGGTATCACATATAACGTAAACTATACCCGTGCCCGCATTGGTGATTTTGATGTTGATCTGTTTCTGGAGTTTTTCAGAGGGTTTATCAACCATGCTGGTGTAACTTTACACATTGATAACTTGCGCGGATTAAACGCACATCATATTGCAGAAACAATATTTAAAGCGTTCGGGCGCGCATTGCGTATGGCAGTAACGCCTGATGATCGTATGACAGGAATCATTCCTTCAACCAAAGGTGCGCTCTAATACCATCCTAGCATGCTTAAATTCTTGGAGTCTGATAAGGTTTAATAATAATGACATCCGTGGCAGTCATCGATTACGGAATGGGGAATCTTCATTCCATTGCAAAAGCACTTCAGCATATTCCATCCAAACCAACTGTTCTGGTTACAGCGAAGCCTGATGAAATATTGGCTGCTGATCGTGTTGTACTTCCAGGAGTGGGAGCAATCGGTGATTGCATGAGCGCTCTTGAGAATGCGCAACTCGACCGTGTTGTTCATCAGGCCGCCCGGCAAAAACCGCTACTTGGTGTCTGTATCGGCTTACAAATCATGCTCGATGAAAGTGAAGAAAGCGGTTCAACCCGGTGTCTGGGTATTTTTCCAGGTAAAGTGAAAAAATTTTCAGAGCAGATGCGAGATGAGGATAACAACGCAATAAAAATCCCGCATATGGGCTGGAATACGGTACAACAGAACCAGCACCCGCTCTGGAACGATATCCCGGATAACAGTCGGTTCTACTTTGTGCACAGCTATTACGCGACAGCTGATAACCCTGAACACTGTGTGGGAACCTCAGAATACCCCAACGTATTTACATGTGCGTTAGCACGAGATAATATTTTTGCAGTCCAGTTTCACCCTGAAAAAAGCCAGCATTATGGTTTACAACTGCTGGATAACTTTATACGGTGGAACATTTAATCCTGGTAACAAACAGAATGTAGAATTGATCATGATACTAATTCCGGCAATCGATTTAAAAGAGGGAAAATGTGTTCGGTTAAGACAAGGACGCATGGAAGATGACACTGTTTTTTCTGATGATCCAGTCGCTGTTGCTGGTCGCTGGATCGATGCAGGAACTAAGCGCCTGCATTTGGTCGATCTGGATGGTGCGTTTGCAGGAGAACCCAAAAATGCAGATGTAATCCATGATATTGTCGAAGCCTATCCCGACATTGATATTCAAGTCGGCGGCGGTATTCGCAGCGAAGATACCATCCAGACCTATCTGAACGCTGGCGTTCGTTATGTGATTATCGGTTCCAAAGCTGTCAGCACACCGCATTTTGTTGACAATGTTGCGAGTGAATTTCCCGGACATATTATTGTTGGTCTGGATGCCAAAAATGGCAAGGTCGCTGTTGATGGCTGGTCAAAACTCTCTCATCATGATGTCATTGATCTTGCCCAGCAATTTGAACTGGCAGGCGTGGAAGCGATTATCTACACGGATATCAGTCGCGACGGGATGATGCAAGGTGTAAATATTGAAGCAACAGGCCGGCTAGCCAGAGAAATTCGTATCCCGGTCATCGCATCGGGCGGTATCAGCAGCATGGATGATATTAAAGCCTTGCAGCCGTTAGCTAATGATGGTGTCATTGGTGCAATTACCGGTCGCGCCATTTACGAAGGGACACTGGATTTTAGTGAAGGTCAGAAACTGGCAGCACAGTTTACACCGGAACCTTACGATCAATGAGTCTGGCAAAACGTATTATTCCTTGCCTGGATGTTGATGATGGGCGCGTAGTCAAAGGCGTACAGTTTGTTGATATTCGCGACGCTGGTGATCCGGTAGAAATTGCCAGGCGTTATGATAATGAAGGTGCAGATGAGCTAACCTTTCTGGATATTACCGCAAGCTCTGGTGACAGAGAAACCATGGTTCATGTCGTCGAACAGGTTGCCGGAGAAGTCTTCATTCCGCTCACAGTCGGTGGGGGTATCCGCAAGTTACAGGATATTCGACGTATGCTCAATGCAGGTGCAGATAAGGTGGGTATTAACACAGCCGCCGTGTTTACACCTGAATTTGTCAAGCAGGCAGCGGATCGCTTTGGTTCACAATGCATTGTTGTCGCTATTGATGCAAAACGAGTCAGCACTGAAAACGAACCGGCACGCTGGGAAATTTTCACCCACGGCGGCAGAAAACCAACGGGTATTGATGCTGTTGAATGGGCAATCAAAATGGTTGACTTTGGAGCAGGTGAAATCCTGCTAACCAGTATGGACAGGGATGGTACAAAAATCGGTTTCGATCTGGAGCTGACCCGTGCGATCAGTGAAGCAGTTACAGTACCAGTCATTGCATCCGGTGGTGTCGGCAATCTGCAACATCTGGCAGATGGCATTCTCAAAGGCAAGGCGGATGCAGTACTGGCCGCAAGTATCTTTCACTTTGGAGAATATACAATTCAACAAGCCAAGCGCGCCATGGCAAATCAAGGCATCGAGATGCGCTTGCAATGAGCGGCTCATGGCTGGATGAAATTGTTTGGAATAGTCACGGCCTTGCACCTGCAATCGCACAGGATTGGAAAACTGGCGAGGTACTCATGGTTGCCTGGATGAACAAGGAGGCATTACGCCAAACCAAACAACAAGGTCATGCGGTCTACTGGTCTCGATCCAGACAAAAATTCTGGCGCAAAGGTGAAGAATCAGGACATCAACAAAACATCAAGGAAATTCGTCTGGATTGTGATGCCGATGTGATCCTGCTAAAAGTCGAGCAAATTGGCGGAATCGCCTGCCATACTGGGCGCAGACATTGTTTTTTCCGTCAACTGCAAGGCGATGAGTGGGAAACAGTTGACCCGGTAATCAAAGATCCCGGCTCGATATACAAATAGTTGCAGCTGATTCATTCCATATCAACAACAACCAGATGATACATTGCCATGAGCGAAATACTTAACCAGTTAGCCGAAGTTCTTGAGCAGCGTAAAACTGCCGAACCAGCTAGTTCTTACGTTGCCAGTCTGTATTCCAAAGGTCTGGATGCGATTCTTAAAAAGATTGGCGAAGAAGCAACTGAAACAGTCATGGCTGCAAAAGATGGCGATCCAGACAAGATTGTTTATGAAGTCGCAGACCTGTGGTTCCACAGCATGGTGTTGCTCAGTCAGCAAAACCTCTCACCTGATGATGTCTTACAAGAACTCAGTCGACGTTTTGGTCTCTCAGGTCTCGAGGAAAAAGCTAATCGCAACCACTCAGATTCCTGCTAATTAGGCGATTAACCAATACATTTACAGCGATACACGGTTCATCTTCGCTACTTTTTTAAGCAAGCTAACAACTGGTCATCAGTTGTTAGCTTGCCTTGTTCAGCCTATTGCGAAAACTCAACATGTAGTACTGGTACAGCTGCAGGATTTGATTCAAACGAAACACCTTCGCGCTTGCCACTGCCTGTAACAATAAACACCAGAGAATTATTGCTGACCCAGTTTGTTCGATCCACAATTTCCTGAACAATGGTTGAGAGATCAGGAGTACGCTGGTCAAGACCTGCATCACCGATTCCTGTCCATGCAGGAACCGATGGCCATGAGACACTGGCCAGGGTTCTCGGTCTGCCCGACACATCACCATTGACGTTTCTATCAAAGGTTAACGCATCGTCAGTATCTTCGCCCTCCAGGGTCAAAGAAGTGGCAAGTGAGCGTGTATGTGCCGCAGTAAACTGGATATAAGCACCTGTAATTGTACTGCCTTGCGGGATGGCAACTCCATTGAAGCGCATACCAACAGTTTGTTCTACACCGGAAAGCACCATGTCCAGATCAGCACTGCCAATGATGACTTGCCCAGATGGTCTTTCTTCGACATCATCAGTGCCGAGATTGATTGGTAATACAAGAGTTGATGTTCCACCTGACGGATTGACGATAACGGTAATGCTATCTGTCCCAGTCAGTGACCCACTATCAGTCGCGGTTACTGTAATCAGGTGAGTTCCCACCGATAGCGAATTAATCGAGAAGTTGCCGCCGGAACCAATTGACCCATCGAGATCCGAACTCCAGGCAAGACTTGCAGTCATATCACCATCTTCAGGATCTGTTCCGGTTCCAGTGAAAGTGATGTTGTCACCAACCGTGACACTGGTATTGTTTGCTGGCGCAGTAATCGTCGCAGTCGGTGCAGTGTTACCCGGTGGATTCACGATAACGGTAATGCTATCTGTCCCAGTCAGTGATCCACTATCAGTCGCAGTTACTGTAATCAGGTGG
>DRLZ01000321.1 GCA_011322755.1 Crenotrichaceae bacterium | reverse complement strand
TTTGCAGGCTAAATAATAAGAGTGGATTTGAGGAGTACAAGAGATGCTGTCGCTGTTTGACCCTTTTGAAGTTGTTATTGAGGTATTGTCATTACTTAAAATCATGTTTTATATTCCAAACTTGACCAAGGCTATAGTCAAATCTCAAATTCTTACTATACTTTACCTGAACCTGCACTAGCTGACTGTTTTTAGTTTGTCAGCGATGCCGAACATTAATTCAAGAAGAGTCTTTACAGATGTTATCGTTAACACGAAAAAAACAATCCCTGATCGGGATAGATATCAGTTCTGCTGCAGTTAAACTGCTTGAGTTCAGCAAGAGCGGATCACGTTATAAAGTTGAAAACTACGGCGTTGTCCCACTACCGCAAGACGTGGTTGTTGATCGAAATATTGCAGATATCAGTGTATTGGCAGACGCCATTAAAGCAGTTGTCAAACAATCAGGAACTAAAGTTAAGAATGCTGCAGTTGCAGTCGCCGGTTCTTCTGTTATTACTAAAGTCATCTCGATGCCAGCTGACCTGAGTGATCGGGAAATGGAAGAACAGATTGAACTTGAGGCTGACCAGTACATTCCGTACTCTCTGGATGAAGTGAATATTGATTTTACGATTCAGGGAGAAACTGAGGATAAGCCAGAAATGGTTGATGTGTTGCTGGCTGCTTCCAGACGTGAAAATGTTGAGGATCGCGTTGCTGCACTAGAAATGGCAGGTTTAAAACCTGTTATTGTCGATGTTGAGGCGTATGCAGTAGAAAATGCATTCTCTTTGTTGGAGGATCAAATTGAAGGATACGACCTTGATCGTGCAGTGGCGATTGTTGACATTGGCGCTACAATGACCACATTCCATGTTATCCACAAGCGACGTATTATTTATACTCGGGAACAAGGTTTTGGTGGTAAACAGCTCACTGAAGAAATTCAGCGCCGCTATGGCTTGTCTTATGAAGAGGCTGGTTTGGCTAAAAAGCATGGAGGCTTACCAGACAATTATGTAAAAGAAGTGCTGGAACCTTTTAAAGACGCACTGGTTCAACAAATCGGTCGAGCTCTCCAGTTTTTTGCTTCATCTAATACACACCGAACACTGGAACAAATTATTCTCGCCGGGGGATGCGCGTCGATTCCACAAATTGATCGTGCAGTTGAACAACAATTGAAGCTTGAAGCGGCTGTTGTGAATCCATTTCTCAATATGCGGGTTTCTAACAAGGTCAGTTCCCAGAGTCTAAGTAATGATGCGCCGACATTAATGATTGCGGCAGGACTGGCATTAAGGAGTTTTGACTAATGGCAAAAATTAATTTATTACCTTGGCGTGAAGAACTCAAGAAACAGAAACAAAAAGATTTTCTTACTTCAATCGGGCTAGGAATGCTATTAGCAGTGTCTGTAATGTTTTATGTTCATATGCACATCAATGGCAAGATTGAACATCAGCAAGGTCGGAATCAATTCCTTGTGAAGGAAATAAAAAGCCTGGATTCCAAAATCAAGGAAATTAAAAACCTGGATGCCAAGAAGGAAAATATGATTGCACGCATGGAGGTAATACAAAACCTGCAGGTTAGTCGTCCACAAGTTGTGCATTTGTTTGAGGAAGTCGCGTTGACGATCCCGGAAGGTGTTTATCTTGAAAGTTTGAAGCAATCCAAGAATAACCTTTCTGTGGCAGGCGTTGCTCAGGCAAACTCAAGAGTATCGGAGTATATGAGAAATGTTGATGCATCTGAATGGCTGCAAAGTCCTGATTTGAAAGTGATTACAGCGAACAAAAAAGCAATCAAAAAAGGTGATTCACAACGTGTGCAAGATTTTAAATTACAGTTGCGCCAGGTTAATCCCCAGGCCGCACAAACAAATCAATCACAGAAGAACAAAGGTTAAGTCATGAACTTATCAGAAATTAGTTTAGATTTTGATGACATCGGAAACTGGCCAATGCCAGTCAGGATGGTCAGTATTCTGGTTGCTGCACTCTTGGTTGTTGGTGCTGGATATTATTTTGATACCCAGGATCAGTTGGTACAGCTTGAAACTGAGCAAAAAAAAGAGATTGAACATAAGCGCACGTTTGAGATCAAGCAGAGAAAAGCCTCACAGCTCGATGATTACCGTGAGCAGCTCGTGCAGATAGAAGATTCTCTTGGAGTGATGCTGAAACAGTTACCGGATAAAACTGAAATAGCTAAATTGCTGGTTGATATTTCCCAGACAGGTTTGGGGAATGGATTGGAATTTGAGTTATTTCAACCAAAAGGTGAGCAGAAGAGAGAGTTTTATGCAGAATATCCAATTGATGTAAGAGTCATTGGGGATTATTTACAACTCGGAAACTTTGTTTCTGGAGTTGCAGCATTCCCTCGTATTGTCACAATTTCAGATGTGCAAATTCAGCCGCACAAGAAAAGTGGTAAATTAGTTATGCAAGCCGTTGTTAAAACTTACCGTTATCTTGATGATGAAGAAATTGCTCAAAAGGCTGCGGCGAACAAAAAACGTAAGAGAAAGAGGTAAGCAGTAATGTCCAGATATAACGTAAACTTATACCGATTGCCTCGTAAGCTTTTGGCAGTGATCACAGTAAGTATGTTGGTGCTGATGTTTGGCTGTGCGCAACAGGAATACTCCGACCTTCATCAATACGTGAACGAAGTTAAAGCAAAACCTCCAGTTCCACTTGATGCATTACCCGAGACGCCGCCTGTGATTGCTTATGAATTTGTTCCAGAGGGATTGCATAACCCCTTTTTACCTTTCAAGAATGAAGTGGATGCTGCGGATATGCCTCTGTATAGTGGAATTCGACCAGATTCTAGCCGGCCCAAGGAAGAGCTTGAAACGTTCGCATTGGATAGTTTGCGAATGACCGGTACTTTAGAGCAGAAAGATGTTATGTGGGCATTGATTAAAGACAGTGAAAACAAGGTGCACCGAGTTTCAGCGGGCAATTATTTGGGAAAAAATGATGGTCGTATTCTAAGAATTACTGAAGATAAGGTGGAGTTAATTGAGATTGTTCCAGATGGTCCTGGTGCATGGCGTGAACAACAAGCATTCCTGATTCTAGCAGGATAAAAGCAGAGATAAGGCAGAGATTATGAGTTACTACGAGATTACGAAGATGGCACTACGCAGAACTTTTTCAACCTGTTTACTGCTTGCTGTATTTGTTGTTATTGGACAATCACAAGCAATTGCTGAAGAAAAACATCTTAATTCGTTCGAATACGCTTCATTACCGGGAGCGCAACTGCAATTTGAGATGGGCTTTGATGCGCAGGCAATTACACCTCGTGCATTTCAAACTGATAATCCAGCACGACTTGTTCTGGATTTTCCCGGCGCCTTATCTGGATTAAGGGAAAAACAGATCGATGTGAATACAGGAGTTGTTACCCAGGTTAATGTTGTTGAAGCAGCGGGTCGTACACGGGTGATCTTTAATCTCCTGAAAACTGTTTTGTTTGATGTTGACACCAAAGGGTCAAAAGTGGTGTTGACACTCAATTCCAAGCAAAAATCGAAAAAAACCAACACTGTCTACCCTTCTTCTCAAGAATCAGGTGGTCGATTGAGTGCTGTTGCGTTGCCCCCTCAATCGATTGAAAATATCGATTTCCGGCGCGGGACGAGCGGTGAGGGTCGCGTGTTGATCACTTTAGCTGATCCAAATACGATTGTTAATATGCGAGAAGAAGGTGGTCAGGTCATAATAATCTTCCCTGATACACTGTTACC
>DRLZ01000320.1 GCA_011322755.1 Crenotrichaceae bacterium | reverse complement strand
GTGTGAATTCTGAGAATGATCTGGACGATGCTGAAGTCTATTTTCAACTACTTGAAAAGCTCGACAAAACAAATCGTGAACCAGATGCCTATGAACTCGGCAAACAAATTGAACAGTTGTTTGCGCTGCCGGATGTAAAAGCTGACGCCTCTATCCAGATCATGACCATACATAAATCCAAAGGACTGGAATTCGATACCGTAATCGTACCCGGCCTGGGTCGTGGTCCGCGAAGTGACGATACCAGATTATTAAACTGGCTGGAAACCAATGAAGGTGATTTGCTGCTCGCCCCAATTCACGCGCAAGGTGAAAGCAAAAACCCAATGGCTAGTTATCTGCAACAACTTGAAAATGTTAAACAACGTCATGAAAACAGTCGGTTGTTATATGTTGCCACGACGCGAGCAAAGCAATATCTACATCTGCTGGGGCATGTGAACGGCAAGCTGCATGAGAATGACTTTGAAATACGCAAACCACAAGAAAATTCTTTACTGGCCTGTCTCTGGCCGGTTCTGGAAGAACACTATCAAAGCTTTGCCCAAAACCAGACTGGAAGTACACAGCCACCAGAAAATACCAGCCAAGCCATACAGCGTATCAGCATAAAAAATCGCCTGGTTTCTAACTGGTCACTGCCCGCTCCACCACAAGCTGTCCGGTTTGCTGATGTTGAAGCGGAAACAACAATCGAAACAACGGTCGAATTTGATTGGGCGAGCGAAACAGCAAGACATGTCGGAACTGTGGTACATCGTTTACTGCAACACACCGCAGAACACGGACTTGAGCAAAGTAATCTCAATGATATGAGTCGCTTCGAACAATTGAGCCACACGATGCTGGTACGACTGGGGTTACCAGTAAACCATCTCAAAACCGCAATTGAACAAATCTGCACTGCACTACAAACCACATTTAATGATAAACGAGGGCAGTGGATTTTAAGCGCTGATCACAGTGAAGCAGCTTGCGAACTGGCAGTTAGCTGTGTCAGAAACAAAAAAATACAGCACATGATCATCGACCGCACATTTGTTGACGAGCAAGGCACGCGCTGGATTATCGACTACAAAACAGGCAGCCATAGCGGCAGTGGAATCAAAGAATTTCTTGACAGGGAACAGGATCGTTATCGCCGCCAACTGGAAGGTTATGCTCATGCCATCAGCAAAATGGAACAAAGACAGGTTCGTTTAGGCCTGTATTTTCCAGTGCTTGGTGAATGGCGAGAGTGGCCTTACCAGTTGTAAGAAAGACTGCTCAATAGAAATTGAGCCAAACACCAGAATACAAGCCCCCAGATAGAAAGCAATATGAGACCGAGAACCTGTGTTTAATCTTGAACTGGTTCTAAAAGCTCATTCCTGTCATCAACCAGAATTTGTCGGTGTCAGTTTTAAATGTATCCGCTTCATAGTGTGCATATTTCAGCAGAACCTGATAGTGTTTTCCAAACTTTTTGACTGCCAGTGCATTAAACTCCTGCCCGTAATCAACATCATGATCTTCATCTGTAAAGGTGTGATAAACACCGAGTAACTTGATGCCCTGAACAGTTGTGCCTACCGACACATAGATATCCTGCAAGCCATCTGCAGGCGTTGCCAGAAACTGGTCTGCCCAGCCATTGAAAGCATGCAATGTAGCCAGCGGTGTCTGGAAACCAACGCCATTATCTGCAGCAAGTTGTTCAATACCACCTTTGACGGTCACACCATGGATATCGAAACCGAGCTCACCATTCCAGTAATCAGTAGAGTAACTGTTTGGGTTTTTCTGGAAATCCCACTGATGTGCATATTCTGCTTTGTAAACCAGTTTGATATCCTCGACAAGTGGAGCCGAACCTTTGAAGCTGAGACCATAAGTATGATTTGAACGTCTGAATGCAAGACTGTCCGCAGCATCGTCATAGTCAAGCAAATAGGCATAACCGGTAATCTTGCCATACTCGAAGCCATTGTAAGACGCATGCGCAACAAAGCTATCCATGTTGACGTTTCTGGAAAGAATATCACGTTGTTTCCAGATATACGCAAAATCAACGATCGTATCCGGCAGTGAGGTATTGGTGAGCCTGACTGAATCATAGGTTTGCTCCATTTGTCTCCAGCCAACATTGCCGATAAAACGATCATTATCAAGCTTGATCCGCTGTCTGCCAACTTTTAGAACAGTGTCCTTAACACCAGCATATTGTATCCACAACCTGTTGACTTCATGGCGTTCAGGATCTGCGATTACCGCACGGTTGGTATTATTCCGGTTGACAATACTATTATATTTTCCGGTAAAAACAGTCTGCACGCCTTCATATTCTGCATAGGCAGACAAGCCGTGAAATTCAGGCGTCAGATAGCCAATGTGAATACGGAACGGATCACCATAACCCTGCCGTTTCGGGGTTGAATCATCTGCATATTCAAAACGCCATCTAAGGTCTATATTGATTTTGCCTCCGCCGAGTTTAAGCGCATCTTCAAGTTGTTGTTCAAACCCCAGTACGTTATCCGCCGTACTCACAGCAGGGATAACAGCAAGACCACTAAGAGCGGTGAGTGTAGCGAGATGTATTGCAATTTTCATATTGACCAATCCATTATCAAAGACCTAATCCTATTATTATAACGCGTCTCAAAGTCTTGAATCCATGACTTCTACAAGTTATACAGTGAATATTCATACAAAGCATTCTCACTGTTTTCAACCCGCCAGAATCGACTGTTTCCATAGCGATTCTGCAAAACGTAAATAAAGCAAAAGGAATCAATGTGAATAGATCAACCGCACATCATTTGAAAAACCATTACTGACCGCTTTTTAGTGCTCCCTCAAACCTTCAGCTGGTTCAATGCGCGCGTAACGCAGGCCAGCAAACAGTGAAACAATCGCTGCTGAAGTACACGCCAGCAAAAATGACCAAAAGTAGTGCTCCGGCAACATGTAGCACACCTGCCTGCC
>DRLZ01000319.1 GCA_011322755.1 Crenotrichaceae bacterium | reverse complement strand
GCATGCATTACTGGCGAATTGCGATGTGCTCTGCTTACCGTCTACTTTGCGTACCGAAGCTTTTGGATTAGTGTTGCTGGAAGCCATGTTTCATGGCAAACCAGCACTTGTCAGTAACATAGAAGGCTCGGGAATGACATGGGTTGTTCGTGATACTGAAAATGGCTGGTATATTCCAGCAGGGAACGCAAAAGCACTGGCACAAAAGCTGATTGAATTGCATCAACACCCGGAATTGCGTGTAACGGCTGGCAAGCGCGCCCGTGAACGTTTCGATCAGGAATTTTCAGCACATCATTGTGTTGAACAGACAATCTCCGTATACAAGCAATGTGTTGATACAGCAGACATGTAACCCGTTACTCCTGATTTGAAAGCGAACGTTTGATAACCATTATTTCATTGTGTCGTATTCTTCTTTGCCCTGATTTAAGCAGAATACGCTTCCGTGTTTGGTTATCCGAATCACTCCATTGCAAAATTTCTTCAAGTGAACGAAAACAGCCCATACAAACTTCATCTGTATCAAGACAACAACTGCGTATACAGGGAGAAGGAATTTCTTTGGCAAGTTGATCCATAGCAATTTATTCTCAAGCTGTATTAGATGCAAGTTTCGATGATACAACTGTGAGTTAGCGACTAACTTGCATCTAACAGACGATACAACACCATTTGAAAAATCCGGTCACCAGAGTTTGAATGATACATTCTCTGCTACTCCAAAAAATCCCAGTCTACCAGAAATACTTCATCGTATCGTTGTCCAGCAGCAACCTGAATATCAATGTCAGGCAATATAATTGATTGTTGAAGCAAATTAGCGCTAATAAGGTAATTACAGTTAGGGTAATTCTCGTGGATCCTCTCCGTCAACAGGATAATCACCCGGGATTTGGTTAAGCGTTCAAGATGCAATTTATTATTCGTCAATAAGCTCTACTACTCGTATGTCATAACGATTCAGTCGCGTACCATAAACACTTGATGATGCACTACAATCCACGCAGTCAGCCTGAAACACAGGTCTTTTAGGTAGCTGTCTCAAGGTGTAAGCCATGATTATTACTTTGCATATCAAGCCTGTTGTCATACGTTTGCTGGTATGCCAGATCCGGGTTTTGAGATTGCGCAACAGGATTGAAGTTCTGGTTTAACAAATTACCAGCTATTGCATTACTCTGTATTGATTCTGTTCCATGATGACTCCCCAATAATTGACAGCTTTTATCTGCTATAAAAATGTCTGGTGCAGTGAGACCACGACAGATGTGGTGCTGTATTGAGAACAATACAAAATTATTCTGTGAAAACCATCACACTTTCTTCTTACAAAATTCTGTGGATGTTCGTAAATAATATTCGACAGTTTTAAACAAATCACAGCTCAATTTTCCGACTTGAACACCATGTGTAAAGACGGAAAGCGTATCGAGTTTTTCCTGGCCAGGGCGTTTTGAAGATTTTGTTTCAATATTTTTATATCAAACAGGAGAAATAACTCATGACGATTCTAAGTATAAGTCGACCAAAAACGCTTGCTACAACAGTAACAGCTTGCCTGGCCACACTCGCGCTTTTTCAAACAGGAAACGCCTTAGCCCAACAAGAAATACTTCACCAAAGCGTGGTTCACTGGGGTGATGAATCCTATACACTTCAGAAAATCGTTGAAGGTGATATGACCTATCCACGTTTTCTGGATAATCGAGGTAACCAGATCACTGCCGAGAACTACCAGGCCATTGTAGAAAAACACAGCAACCCTTTTGGTGCGATTCATCCTGATTTATATCGAATGATGCAAGAAAACCCTGCTGCGCGTTTTCAAGTTGTTGTGCAGCTCAATATAGAAGAGCAACAAGTACTGGACAAACCTGATGACCTCAATAAAACAAATAAGGCACTGGTTGTGGCTGAACTTGAGCAACAAGCGATTGCATTTTCTAGAAAACTGGATTTTCAAAAGATCCAGATTTTGCAAAAACTTGATGTCGACAAACTCTGGAATGATTCCGAGTTTTTCGGTACACCTTTTGCGCGGCTATCACTTTCAGCAGACCAAATTCTAAAGCTTGCAAACAATAATCAAGTGAATGGTTTGTATGTGTACGATAGTAAAGGAATCGATGATATTGCCAACGCACTCAAAATTGCCAATGCAGACGATCTTCAGTCTGCGGGTATTAAAGGTAATGGCGAAAAAGTAGGTGTATTTGAATGTCGACCCAATCTGTTATCGAATGCCAGTTGGTCGCTCAATGTTGATGAGGTTAATTCAGGGAGCTCTAATCCATGTTCTTCCAGTCATTCTCGTCATGTTCACGGAATAATCAGCAATACTGGCAGTGGCGGCGGCTTTGCTCCTAAAGCAAAGCTTTACTCATCAAATGGAAAAGCATTGAGCCAGTTTGACTGGCTGGTTGATGACAAGCGTGTTTCGGCCCTGAATCAGAGTTTCCACCGCGGCGCTGAGATCAATGATGGCATGAGCTTTGATGATATTTACAAAGACTATAAAGTCTTGCATTATCCGTGGCCAACGATTGTTCATGCAGCCGGTAACTGGTGTCCTGCAGGATCATCCTGTTACGAATTACCGACAATCAATGATGAGTTTGTCAATCACAAAGGTTACAACACCATCAGCGTTGGTAATCACAATGACAATGCATCCGCCATGAGTAGTTCAAGCATATTCAAAAATCCGACCACCGCGCATAATGATCGTGAATTACCGGAAATCTCAGCAAACGGAACCAGTGTCACAACTGTTGGTTTGACATTCTCAGGAACCAGTATGTCATCACCTGCTGTAACGGGTTCGGTTGCGTTATTACAAAATGCTGTCACAACACTGCGTCATTGGCCGGAAGGTATCCGGGCGCTGTTATTTGCTGGAGCTCACACTAACATCAAAAGCCATCCGGGAATACCAGGATCATCAGCAACACATAGTTGGTGGGATGATGTCAGCGCTGGAAATGATGGTTTCGATGGTAGCGGAGCGCTGGATGTGTATCAATCACAACAAATTAGTAAAAACCGATGGAATGGCGTGCCATTGAGTCGTGGTTGGGATATTGGTTCTATTCATGACAGCAAGGTCAAGAATGGCTACTTTACAGAAGAATATGAAGTCAAGGTTCCCTGGAGTCTCTTACAGAAAGTTCCGGTTAAAGTTGCATTGGCATGGAATAGTACAGCCACCCTGAATGGAGGTACATACAGTTCCAGTCTTGATATTGACCTGGATATTCATATCTACAACGCATCAGGTCATCTTGTTGCGTATTCTGTCTCTTGGGACAACAGTTACGAAATTGCTGAATTCATGGCAAATCGTAACCAAACTTATACTGTCAAAATTCGCCGGTTTTCTGGTGCGGGAGATTTCAGTTGGTTTGGTATTGCCTGGAACAGTCGACCATTTATTTTTACTTTTCCTGTTTTCAGTAATCAGTTGACTATTCAGCGTTAGTTTCAACTAAAATGAGTAACCAAAAAGGGGTGCAGGAATGCACTCCTTTCTTTGTTAAAATATTTCAATAATAACCGTAGGTTTGTAAAAAACCGTTAGCGTAACTCGGTCACAGTGTTGGGTGGTATTCGATGTTCTCATGTATTCCATATACACAGTAGTTGCTGTTTCTGATGCCTTGTGCCTGGTTGTTGATGTCGGTTTATATCCCTCTTGCACTGTATATTAATGCTTCCCTGCCTCTAACTTTACACCACGTCGCTCATGGGTCACATAGGCTTGTATTGCAATCATTTTTGGATCGTCAGCAGCAAGCGGTGCGCCTTCGAGTGGATTTTTCAGGCACCAGTTAATCATTTCCCATAGCGGTACAACTTTGCCGATTTGTTTCTGGAACTTGGGGTAGGTTTCAGGATGTGTATTTGCTGCATTTGGGTGGCATTGTGCACAGGCGACACCATTTGTACCTAATGTTGGACTAGTCCATAATTCCCGACCTTGTTTCACACTGCTCAAAAATTGTTGTTCCCAGCGTTGCATGTCATCTCTGGTGAATTCATCTGCTTGAGCAAACGGTGTCATCAATAAACCGATTATGCCTGCTTTGAATGCGATATTTCTTACTAACATAGTGTTCTCCTCTAACCTGGAATTAATAGTGTTGTTGAGGTGGAATTCGCGAACCTTCTGATTGATACTCGCTATCTTCAGGCTGGTGATGTTTTTTATTGAAGCCAACACTACGATTCTTGTTGTCATATAAGGTAAATTTCATATCAACATCGCCATTAGCCATGTTAATCAACTGCCATCCTGTTGCATCTCT
>DRLZ01000318.1 GCA_011322755.1 Crenotrichaceae bacterium | reverse complement strand
TTAAACATATTGACCGGCACACCAGCCAGATGCCCATGCCCACTGAAAGTTGTAACCCCCCAGATGCCCAGTGACATCAACTGTCTCGCCAATAAAATACAAATCGGCGACTGAATGACAGACAAATGTTTTGGAAGACAGTTCAGAGGTATCCACGCCTCCTAGCGACACTTCAGCTGTACGCATCCCTTCATTTCCAGCCGGTTGAAGTTTCCAGCTGTTGAGAATATGCGCAATGCGCCTGATTTCAGATTCATTGTATTGCTTAAGCATTCGTGATTCAAACACGGTTTCACACAAACGCTGGGCAAATCGCTTTGGCAGTTCTACAGACAATACAGTTTGTAACATCATCTCAGGTTGCTTGTGTTGTTTTTCCAGCAACCAGGTTTCTGCATGCAGATCTGGCAACAGATTAATCACCAGCGACTCTCCCATATTCCAGTATGAAGAAATTTGCAACATCGCCGGACCGCTTAAACCACGATGAGTAATGAGCATATTTTCCCGAAAACATTGCCTACCACAGCAAACCTCAACAGGAAGTGCAAGACCAGCCAAACCGGAAAACCATTGTTCCATTTGTTGTTTGCTAAAGGTAAACGGTACCAGTCCGGCACGAAAAGGAATCGTTTTTAAACCAAATTGTGCGGCTATCAGCAAACCAAAATCTGTGGAACCCATTTTTGGAATTGACGGTCCACCTGTAGCTATCACTAGCGAGCCCGCAGAGAAAATACCGGTCGTTGTCTGCACTTCAAACGAGTTGTCATTTTTAACACAGTGTATTACCTGATTAACTGTTTCATCAGTCTGTATAACAAAGACATTCTCTCTGCATTCTGTCATCAGCATCTCAAGAACAGCCACCGATTTTTGATCACAAAACAACTGACCCAGGGTTTTCTCAGTCCAGCTTAACCCATGCTTCTGCATTAACTGCATGAAATCCCAAGCTGTATACCGAGCCAGCGCAGATTTACAAAAATGTGGGTTTTCAGAAAGATACGCTGATGATTTGGTATACAGATTGGTAAAATTACAACGCCCACCACCTGAAACCAGTATTTTACGTCCTACCTGCCGTGCTTTTTCCAATACCAGCACACGCCGTCCACGCTTGCCAGCCTCAATCGCACACATCAACCCGGCAGCCCCAGCACCAATAATAATGACATCAAACTGCTCAGTCATAGAATACAGAGCAGTTATCAGGCGAATGAACGTTTAAAAAAATCTTATTTACCTGGATCCACACTCTACTGGATCCCAAACAATGCGATTGAGAATAGCAAGCTTAGTCAGCACCAAAGAATATTGCATCATAATCCTGGATAGAAAAACCCAGATAGTATGACCCGTCTAACTCAAGCAAAGGGCGTTTAATCAAAGTAGGTTGTTCCAGCATGACCTTGATCGCTTCCACCTCATCAAGATTACCTTTCAATACATCCGGTAATTGTCGCCAGGTTGCACTTCGTTTATTGATCAACGTTTCCCAGCCCAACTCAACAACCCAAGACTTCAATTGTATCTGCGTCAATCCATCGGATCGATAATCATGGAAATCGTGATCAATACTGTGATTATCCAGATAATTACGTGCTTTTTTTACCGTATCGCAGTTTTTAATTCCGTAGAGTGTGGTCATTAATCTGTATGGTTTTTGTAAAACTGTTGATCCAGGTTCATATGATATTGAAATGTTATAACGATCTTACGGCTTTCTTTGCTCAAAGCAGACGAAACATAAAAAACTCAGTGTAATGAAATAATTAAGATTGACACAGCTGGTATTTAGAACATGCTCAATATCTTAAACAATGAATGTAGCATAGGCAAAGGCGAACCAAAACACACAACATACCGGAATATGTGAGCATTTTTTAATTTGCTTTTAACAACACTCCATTCAGCAAGTTTTTGAGCATGTTCTTAAGTATCCCAATATTCTTATAGATAAGGAAATAACATCCGGGATTAACAATCAGTATTAACAATACCGGCAAGCTTGACTACTTGTGATGTTTTATTTCCATCAACACCTACTAGTGTGAAAGTTGCTTTATCACAGGATAAGAAATTAATAGTTAAGGTGCCCCACCCTGAGGATGCCATTTGTGAACCCAGTGGTAGTAAGAATGTCCCGCCTTTAAACTCAGCGACTCCAAGCTCTATATCCTTACCAAACTCGACCGCCTGTGTATACAAATCAGACAATAACCACAATCTTTGGCCGCCAGCACTGTAGCCATAGTAATAAACAATCATGCCATTTGCTGCGTTTATGACATTATAGCCCTCCCCTTCAAGCATTGGGTCAAACCATAATCCACTTAACCCTTCCGGTTTTGGGGTTAAAATAGGTGGAGTACCGATAGTGATTGTCGCCAGTTCACCACCAGTTATCAGCCTTGTCGGCGCACAATTATAACATTCAACCCCTCCTGATTGCCCCCTTGCTGTATTCAGGTTGAGAGAAATAATACCGCCTGCATCTGTCAATGCAATTGTCGGTGTTATACGTAGTTGCCTGTTTGAATCACCAGTTGCTTGAAACTGAATCGTATCCCCCTATGTCAGGATAGTTGTCACCCCTAAAATTACATAACCCAGAGGGGCGGATAGGATCAAAATAATGGCTTATCCACAGG
>DRLZ01000317.1 GCA_011322755.1 Crenotrichaceae bacterium | reverse complement strand
TATTTGTTCAAGTTGTGCTGGTATGACACGTGGTTGTCAGATTTTGTTCAGTTCCTCTGGATTTTGCAGCATGTAAATACTCAATCATTAACTGTAATTTTTCTTGCTGACGATATCGATTGACCTGTAATCGATACGCAATCTCGACTTGGTGAAAGCCCAGCCACTGGTCGATATTATCTGTATTAAAAGCAATTGCATCAATACAATCGTCAGAACCCAGCATTTTAAGCACTAACTTTACATGTTTTTCTTTCAAAATTCTAATATTGAGAATTTCAAAAACGCCCTCAAATACTGGTTCTGGAAAACCCTGGCCCCATGGTCCTGCGTTTTCCAGCAATTGTGCCAACTCACAATTCAAGTTATCTTGATCGAGTTGACCATCTGTATAAATGACAGGCACAGTGTCTGCATTGATTAAACGCTTGCTAACAGCCTGCGTAAAGGCTTTCTCAAAACGTGCCAGATCTCGTTTCTGCAGACTCAAGCCTGCAGCCATCGCGTGCCCTCCAAAGCGGAGCAGCAAATCAGGATAACGTGTTGAAATATCAGCGAGAACATCTCTTAGATGCAACCCCGGGATTGATCGACCCGATCCTTTCAGTTCATCATTATCAGAATCAGCAAACGCAATCACCGGTTTGTGCAAGCTATCTTTGATTCGTGATGCAAGTATACCAATTACGCCTTGATGCCAGTTTTGATGATAAAGACAAATTGCTTTCTTGCTATCGAGAGTATCCAGATGCTTGAGCTGATTCAAATGTTCAAGCGCATCGGTTTTCATATCCTGTTCAATCACACGTCGCTGGTTATTCAACGTGTTTAACTCCGCACTGAGTTCACTGGCAAGCTTGGGGTTGTCTGTCAGTAAACATTGAACACCAACACTCATATCCTGCAATCGACCCGCAGCATTAAGCCGTGGTGCAAGTGCAAAACCAAGATCAGCGCTGGTTATTGACGAGAGTTGACGCCCTGCGATCGCTGCAAGCGCATTGATGCCGGAACGAGCGAGACCGGCTTGAATTCGTTTTAAACCGTGATGAACAAGGGTTCGGTTGATTGAATCCAGCGGTACAACATCAGCAACTGTTCCCAGTGCAACCAGATCCAGTAATTGAGCCAGATTAGGCTCTGGTATGTTGTGTTGCTCAAACCATTGTTTCTCTCGCAGCTGTTTGCGAAGTCCGAGCAAGACATAAAACATGACCCCGACACCAGCCAGATTACGCGATGGAAATTGACAACCTGTTTGATTAGGATTGACAATCGCATGCGCATCGGGCAATTCTTCGCCTGGCAGATGATGATCCGTAATCAAGACTTTAAGACCCTGTTGGCGCGCTCTGGCAACACCATCAAGACTGCTGATGCCATTATCAACAGTGATTAGAATCTCCGGCTTGCGCTGCAAGGCGACATCCACAATTTCAGGCGTTAATCCGTAGCCGAACTTGAATCGATCCGGAATAACATAATCGACATGCTGAAATCCAAGCGATTCCAGACCAATTTTCGCAACAGCACAGCTGGTCGCGCCATCGGCATCAAAATCAGCGACAATAACTATGTTTTGCTGCTCCGCGAGTGCAGCACATAACGCATCAACCATTTCATCCATCCCTAACATGGAATCTGGCGATGGTAGTTGCTTGAACGAATAGTCAAGCTGGTCTCTCGCATGAACGTTACGTGCTTTATAGATGGCTTGCAATACTGGGTGCAGTGTAGACAGGGAGTCTTCAGCGCAAGCCACTACCTCACGTCTGAGCATTTTTTTGGCTACACGCATGTTGTTAGCTGAAGTCTGTAATTTGACTGTTCAAATCTGGTATAAGTCTTGGTAACAATGGTTAGTCTCTCCACTGTCATATCCTATGTGAATAAACCATCTTTGCACTTGTGCCGCAAGTAACCGCAGACCAGCATTATTATTAACAGGTCTGTTACAGTACACCCAGAATCACTTTTTCAACAGCGCTGCGCTCTGCTTCGATGGCAAGCGGGTTTGTGTCACATTGACCAATGGCTGTATCCGGGTCTTTTAAGCCATTGCCGGTTAAGGTACAAACCACGACACTGCCTTCTGGAATCTTGCCAGAAGTAATATCCTTGATTGCACCGGCGACAGACACGGCAGATGCTGGCTCACAAAAAACACCCTCTTTTTCAGTCAGTAATTTTTGTGTCTTGAGAATTTCTGCATCAGTAAAAGCTTCAAACCAGCCGCCACTTTGCTTGTTTGCCTGCCAGGCATAATCCCAGCTTTGCGGGTGACCAATTCTGATTGCAGTGGCTACTGTTTCCGGATAATCAATCATTTCACCTTTGATAAATGGAGCTGCGCCAGTTGCCTGATAGCCACACATCACCGGTGTTTTATCAACCACTGCTTGAATACCGTTGGTTGTGGCTGCATACTCTGAATATCCTTTCCAGTAAGCGGTTATATTGCCCGCATTGCCGACTGGCAAACAATGATAATCCGGACAAAAACCCAGCTCGTCAATAATTTCAAAAGCAGCAGTTTTCTGGCCTTCAATGCGAAACGGATTAATTGAATTAACAATTGACACCGGTGCTGTCTCTGCAACTTCTTTCACCAGTCGCATCCCATCATCAAAATTACCTTTGATCTGGATAATTTCAGCACCGTGCATCATCGCCTGAGCGAGTTTACCCATCGCTATTTTACCTTCAGGAATCAGTACAAACGCTTTAATTTGTGCGCGTGCAGCATAGGCAGCAGCTGACGCTGATGTATTTCCAGTGGATGCACAGATAATAGCCTGGCTTCCTTCAAATACAGCTTGTGTGACAGCCATTGTCATCCCGCGATCCTTGAAAGAACCGGTTGGATTTAATCCTTCAAATTTGGCAAAAATCGTCACATCTTTTGCAATGATCGTAGGAATATTTTTAAGCTGAATCAGAGGTGTATTTCCTTCACATAAGCTGATATGCCGCATTCCTGCCTGAACTGGCAAGCGCTCAGCATAACGTTGTAATAAACCTGTATATCGGTTTGCTGCAGTCATTGTTTCCTCAATGGTTGTTGGTGTCTAAGCCAGTCTGAATTGTCTACTGTAAAGTTTCAACCCGTATCCGTGTTACTTGATCACTGACTGATTCGAGTGCCTCAATCTTGATAAGCGCATCCATCAGTTGTTTTTCCAGTACGGTCTGGGTTAGCAGAATCACGGGCAGCTTGTTCTCATTTGCCCTGGGTTCTTTTTGAATGACTGCTTCAATACTAATATCATGATCAGCCAGAATACGCGTGATGTC
>DRLZ01000316.1 GCA_011322755.1 Crenotrichaceae bacterium | reverse complement strand
TTCGCAGCACAGGACTATTAACAGATGAAGTGTCAATCTCATTTGATCTTTTTGGTGCATCTGAAGATAATGAGCTGATTATTCGTAAAGGACCGCATTTGCTTGTTTAGGCTGGTTCCAGTCGTTATTACAGGTCTTATCTCGCTACAATGGTTATTCCCGAACAATATCATGGTATTGCCGTGCAAGCTTACAGCAGACCACTGATGAGTGTATGATCACTTCTCAACCGTTCTGAAATATACTTCCTGATCAAATGAAAGAAACGTTCTGCTGGTCTGTTTATGTTACGATCAGGCCAGTGCTGATTGTCTGATTTCAACCTGGTGTCACTCATCTTTATCTATGCCTGATTCTTCTGCTGCATCCTCACAGACTAAAAAAACAGCATTGCATGCATTGCATCTGCAACTCGGTGCAAAAATGGTTGCTTTCGGTGGGTATCAGCTACCTGTTAGTTACAAGTCAGGCATTATCAAGGAGCACTTGCATACCCGGCAATATGCAAGTTTGTTTGATATCTCCCATATGGGTCAAATCAAGCTGTCTGGACAACAAGCCGGTGTTGAACTGGAAAAACTTGTACCAGCAAATATTCAGGGATTGCACAACAATCAACAGCGCTACACTGTCTTTACTAACCAGCAAGGTGGCATTCTCGATGATTTGATGATTAGCCACATGGGTGATCACTGGATGTTGGTTGTCAACGCGGCGTGTAAGCACAATGATTATCGTTATCTCTGTGAACAACTGCCTGACAGCTGCTCAGCTGTTTTGCTTGAAAATCAATCATTACTTGCTTTACAGGGACCATTTGCTGCAAGCATTCTTAACTCTACCATTAGTGATGGTTCTGCTGATATTCCATTTATGACAACTTCGCACGTCTTGATTGATGAGATTCCCTGCCAAATCAGCCGAAGTGGTTATACAGGCGAAGATGGTTATGAAATTTCGCTTGCCAGCAACCAGGCTGTTGCATTGGCGCAGCTGTTATTGGAGCAGGACGATGTGATGCCGGCAGGACTAGGAGCCAGAGATACGCTACGACTGGAAGCCGGATTGTGCCTGTACGGACATGATATTGATATGACCACAACACCTGTTGAGGCTGGATTAAGCTGGGTAATAGACCGTGACTATATGAAACCAGAGCCTAAAACGCCTCTGTTTCCAGGTGCGCAGATCATTCTGGAACAAATAAAAGCAGGACCTTCGCGCCAGCGTGTTGGTCTATTACCTTTGGGTCGCGCTCCTGTGCGAGAGGGTGCTGAGCTGTTGAATCAACACAATGAAAACATTGGCGTTGTGACCAGTGGCGGCTTTGGTCCGAGTGTTGGTGCTCCAGTTGCGATGGGGTATGTTGACAGTGACAGCAGTGTGATTGGAACACAATTAATCGCTAAAACAAAAGGACGAGAATTACCTGTTAAGGTTACCAATTTACCGTTTGTGGCACATCACTATCATTGTTCCGAGTGAACCAATACGAGGAAAAGTATTTTGCCAGATAAGCAACTATCACTTGAATTACTGGAGATGCGCGGTGATTTTATTCGCCGTCATATTGGTTCAAATGCACGGCAAATCAAGGAAATACTGCACTTCTTAAAGTTGTCTTCACTGGATGAGTTGATAGAGAAAGTCATCCCGGAAAATATTATGAGCAGGCAAGTCCCGACCCTGCGTTCAAATTTTAGTGAGCAAGCTGTCACAGCCTACATGCGTAAAATGCGCAAACGCAATCAGGTCTTTGTTTCAATGATTGGGATGGGCTATTACGATACCATCATGCCCGCTGTCATCAAGCGTAATGTGCTAGAAAACCCTGGCTGGTATACGGCGTATACACCATATCAGGCAGAAGTCAGTCAAGGCCGTCTTGAGGCATTGAGTAACTTTCAGCAAATGGTCATGGATTTAACTGCAATGGATCTGGCGAATGCTTCATTACTCGATGAAGCGACCGCTGCTGCTGAAGCAATGTCGATGTGTAAACGTATCACAAAAAAACAATCAAACGTATTTTTTGTAGATCAGAATTGCCATCCGCAAACGATTGCCGTTGTCCAAACACGCGCTGACAGTCTTGGTTATCAGCTTGAAATTGGCGACCCGTGGGTTGATCTGGATGCAACATCTGTTTTCGGGGCACTGGTACAATACCCGGGTTCTAATGGAGAAGTGAAAGAGCTGCAAACAATTGCAGACTCGTTACACGCGCAACAGGCCATCTTAACGGTCGCAGCTGATTTGCTGAGTCTGGTATTACTCAAGCCACCAGGAGAGCAGGGCGCTGACATTGTCGTCGGTAACTCACAGCGGTATGGCGTACCAATGGGTTATGGCGGGCCGCATGCTGCTTTTTTTGCAACTCACGATCAACATAAACGAGCTGTTCCGGGACGGATTATCGGTTTATCCAGGGACCGACGTGGCAAGCCTGCTTACCGGATGGCGTTGCAAACACGCGAGCAGCATATTCGCCGTGATAAAGCGACTTCCAACATTTGCACTTCACAAGCTTTGCTTGCTGTTATCGCAGGTTTTTACGCAATTTATCATGGCAGCAAGGGATTAAATCTCATAGCAGGCAGAGTCCATCGATATACTCTGATTGTTGCTTTGGCGCTAACAAAACTCGGATACACCCTGCAGAATGCTCTATTTTTCGATACATTAACAGTTCAGTTGCCTG
>DRLZ01000315.1 GCA_011322755.1 Crenotrichaceae bacterium | reverse complement strand
GTGAAAGGAATCGGCCCCCATTTTGCTGAAAAGCTTGTCCATGCTTTTGGTGAGAATGTGTTCGATGTGATCGAACAGGATCCTGACCGTTTGCTCGAACTGGACGGTATTGGTCCAAAGCGTAAACAACGTGCTGTTGATGGCTGGGCTGAGCAAAAAGCTGTGCGTGAGATCATGGTATTTCTGCAATCGTACGGAATTGGTACGACACGCGCAGTACGTATTTATAAAACCTATGGTAATGACGCCATTGAGAAAGTGCGTGAAAATCCTTATCGACTTGCGCTGGATATTCACGGTGTTGGTTTTAAAACAGCGGATACACTAGCACAGAAAATTGGTATTCCGCGTGATTCCATTTTGCGGGCACGTGCAGGGGTACGCCATCAATTACAGGAAATGTCCGGGCAGGGACACTGTGCTGCGTATCGTGAGCAGTTGGTTGCATTAGCAAAAAAGCTCCTGGAGATTCCGTCTGCTGTACTGGAGCAGGCAGTGGTTGATGAAATTGCCAGTGAACAGTTGGTTGAGGAACTGCATGAAGGCCGACAAATCGTTTTTCTGGTTTCATTGTATCGCGCCGAAACCGGATGTGCTGCAAGCATCTTGCGTTTGGCAACAGGTGTATTGCCCTGGCATGATGTGAATCCAGCTGAGTCGATCCCCTGGGTGGAGCGAACCACTGGTCTGCAATTATCTGCATCCCAGAATCAGGCAATCACCATTATGTTACGCTCAAAACTGACTATTCTTACCGGTGGTCCTGGGGTTGGCAAAACCACCATTGTTAATAGCTTGCTGGCAATCCTTGCCAATCAGGACACACAGATGATGTTGTGCGCACCAACTGGACGTGCTGCCAAACGCTTATCTGAATCAACCGGACGCGAAGCAAAAACAGTACATCGCTTGCTGGATTTCGATCCACGGACATTTGGTTTCAAGCATAATGCTTCCAATCCACTGGATACACAGCTACTGGTTGTTGATGAGGCATCGATGATGGATATCAGTCTGATGAATCATCTTCTCAAAGCACTACCAGCCCATGCGGCGTTGTTACTGGTTGGTGATATGGATCAGCTGCCTTCAGTCGGCCCGGGTTCGGTGTTATCAGACATGATAGATTCTGGCTGTATTCAGACAGTACGTTTAACTGAAGTGTTTCGTCAGGCAAGAACCTCGCAGATTATATTAAACGCTCATCGCGTTAATAAAGGGATTGTTCCAGAATTGCCCAAACCAGATGAGGACAGTGATTTTTATCTGATACCCGCTGACACTCCAGAGGATATTTTCAATAAACTCATTCAGGTTGTAACCCAGCGCATCCCCAAGCGGTTTGGTTTCGACCCGGTTGCCGATATCCAGGTGCTTACAGCAATGAACCGGGGTGGAGTCGGAGTACGTTCATTGAATATTGAATTACAGAGTCGTTTGAATCACGATCAAAGCCAGAAAATCACCCGTTTTGGTATTACCTTTGCGCCTGGTGACAAAGTGATCCAGATGGTAAACAATTACGACAAGGACGTTTTCAATGGTGATATCGGTCGTATTCAATCCATCGATGTTGAAGAAAGTCTGTTGCAGATTGCCTTTGATGGCAGGGAGGTGGAATATGAATTTAACGAGCTGGATGAAGTGCAGCTGGCTTATGCGATCAGTATTCATAAGTCGCAAGGATCCGAGTATCCTGTGATTGTGATTCCGCTTGCCATGCAACACTATATGCTTTTGGAACGAAATCTAATCTACACCGCAATGACTCGAGGCAAGCAACTTGTTGTTGTTATTGCACAAACGAAAGCTTTGGCAATGGCAGTCAAAACCCAAAAATCAAAGCGCCGTCTAACGTTTTTAACCCAACGATTACAATCACAACTGGCATTAACCTCGGCAGTGGTCAATTAATGCGTGCAAAAATGCCAGGGCGCGGTTCGATATCAAATCCTGCGAATCGCTATCATTCAACTCAATCCAATGAAATCGATGATGGCTGGAATCCTGGTGATGAGCCAGCTCCAGCGCTAAACACCACAGTCAGTATTGATAATACCAAAACAATTATCAATCCGGTACATTCTCCTGATCTACCATTTGATCGTTCAATCAATCCATATCGGGGTTGCGAGCATGGATGTATTTACTGTTATGCCAGACCCAGCCATGCCTATCTTGATTTCTCACCTGGACTGGATTTCGAGAGTCGTTTGATTGCCAAACCGCAGGCAGCTGAGCTGTTACGCAAAGAGCTGGATAAAGAAAGTTATCAATGCAAGCCGATTGCGATGGGTACAAACACTGATCCTTATCAGCCAATTGATCGAAAATGGCAGATAACCCGACAGATTCTTGACGTGTTATCTGAGTACAAACACCCGGTTTCTATTGTAACCAAGGCCAGCTTGATTGAACGCGATCTTGATATTCTGACAGAGATGGCAGGTCAAAATCTGGTGCTGGTATTGATATCGATCAGCAGTCTGGATCGCAGCCTCACACGTTTTATGGAGCCTCGCGCAGCAGCACCTCAACGGCGTCTCAAAACCATTGAAAGGCTACGCTTGGCGGGTATTCCTGTTGGTGTCCTTGTTGCTCCTATCATCCCTTTTCTGAATGATTCTGAAATAGAGCGGGTACTTAAGCAGTGTCAACAAGCGGGCGCTTACAGTGCTGATTATGTCATGTTGCGCTTGCCACTTGAGGTTGAAACACTGTTTCAGGAATGGCTGAAAACACATTATCCGCTCAAAGCAAATCGAATTCTGCAGTGTATCCGGGAGCTACGTTGCGGAAAACTCAACGATTCAACATTTGGACAGCGTATGCGCGGGCAGGGGGCGTATGCTGATTTAATATCCCAGCGTTTTAGATTAGCGTGCAAACAACTCGGATTAAATACAAAGAAACATGATTTCGATTGCACTCAATTCAGGCCGACAAAGCAGCCAAAGCAAATAGAATTGTTTTGATGCAGATTTGAATGTCAAATCGTGACATCGCAGTTTAGGAAGCGCTCTGTTTCGGAGAGCCTCCGAGGTTATGCCTGTCATTTGTTAGGCTTGATATTTGCAGTCCAGGGAATCGTCGCTTTTGCCTGTTCCAGGATATCCGGTCGGTTGCGCCAGTTTTGTAGCAGGCGACGCATATCACGATACCAGT
>DRLZ01000314.1 GCA_011322755.1 Crenotrichaceae bacterium | reverse complement strand
CTAGAGAAACAACCTAGGCTGGTGATTGTGCCGTTATCAGATGGACTGATGGTCGTGTCCCTATCGTGGATGGTTGAAACCCCTCGCCTTTAGGCGAAGAAAAGATATAAGATGTCGCAATGCGACGTTATCAATTAGGTGCCCATACAAAAACGGATTTGAAAGTTCATGAAGGTGAGCCGGTTGTTGACGATAGTCGATTTCAAATCGACCCATCATGAACCCCTCGTCTATAAGACGAGGGTTGTTTAGTTTTGTTAGCACGCGATCTGCAATGCGTGATGGCCGTGAATTACAACAGGCCTCATCGTTTTGTATTGATCGCCCTGATTATCACTACATGCATTTAGGTTATGGATTGCATACTTGTCTAGGCGATCATATTAGCCGGATTCAAGTGCCAACAATTGTGAAACGCTTGTTGCAATTACCTTATTTACGAGCAAGTCATTCAATTGATTTCAATGATGGGCCTTTTCCAGAAAGCTATGAATTAGAATTCGGGTGAGGACAAGAGTATATTGCTCAGGACAACTTCATGAGGCTGATGTCTTTTCCTTGGGCGATTCCAGCATTTCAGGTAAGGACTGTGGACCTTGCATATCTGGATGAAGTCTTTTGTCTGCTAGGGTGACCACTGTATGCATCCAGATGAGAGAAATCATGACGATAGTAAACAGCAACATAAAACAGCTCGTCCAGACACCAATCAAATCATTCATGAAACCAAAGCAGATTGGCAGTACAAATCCGCCCAGACCGCCGATCATCCCAACCAGACCACCGACTGAACCAACATGCCCAGGATAATAAACCGGTATGTGTTTGTAGACAGCAGCTTTACCTAATGACATGAAAAAACCAAGAAATATACTCAGCATAACGAAGGGAACCAGACCCATTGCAATTGTAAATTCGATTGGACCTTCAATGCCGTGCACAATATAGTCTGTTGCTGGATAAGACAACAAAAACAAACAGACCAGGCTACAAATAAAAGTAAGGTACATGACTTTTCTGGCGCCAATTTTATCGGATAACCAGCCGCCCAGTGCCCTGAATAAACTGCCGGGTAATGCATAACAAGCAGCGAGCATTCCGGCTGTTGCAATGTCCAGATGATAAACACCCATGTAATAGCGAGGAAGCCATAATGCAAGTGCAACGTAGCCGCCAAACACAAAAAAGTAATAAGTTGCAAAACGCCACACACGCAACTGTTTTAATGGGGATAATTGCATCCAGGCTGGTTGTACTTTCTCGCCTTTTAGTTTTCTGGCTTTTGTTTCAGGATCATCCTCTGTTACAAACCAGAAAATGATCGCCGTACAAAACAATATCGTGGCGTAAATTCTGGCGACATTTTCCCAACCATACGCAATCAATAGAAAAGGCGCACCGAAGTTCGTGATAGCTGCGCCAACATTACCCATGCCAAAAATACCAAGTGCAGTACCCTGACGATCTTTTTCATACCAGCGAGAAACGTAAGCAATACCAACAGCAAAAGAACCGCCAGCCAGACCAACGCCAAGGGCAGCAAGTAAATACATGGGATAAGTACTTACTGAAGCCAGCAACCAGACTGCAAGTGAAGTTGTTAGCATCAGGCAAAAGTAGACAATCCGGCCACCGTATTGGTCAGTCCAGATGCCAAGAAATATTCTGCTGAGTGATCCGGTTAATATCGGTGTCGCTACCAGCAGACCAAACTCAGTGTCATTAAGACCCAGGTTTTGTTTGATTTTAATTCCGATAATAGAAAAAATAGTCCAGACAGCAAAGCATACCGTAAATGCAGCTGTGCTTATCACTAGGCTCTTGGTTTGCTGACCGCTTGTTATGTCATCAAGTATATGCATAAGTTTTCTATACTTTAGTGATTTTGAAGTGATTGGGTTTAAACAGACCATGTTTGGCAGGCACTCATCAATGCCTGATCTGGTTTAGTAGATTTCAGATGCGTTCTCGATTGTACTCGATGAATTCTACGGGTTATAAAACTCACCATCTTTGCGCAGATAAAACCACCAGTTAATCATAATGCACACCACATAAAAAGCGGCAAATCCCATGAGTGCAACCTCGGGTGTAGTCGCCTTGATTTGTTCGCCAAATACTTTAGGGATATAGAATGCGCCATAAGCTGCAACTGCTGATGTCCAGCCGAGTACCGGGCCAGCTTGCTCCTTGGGGAATACCATTGCAATGGTTCTGAAGGTAGAACCATTACCAATTCCGGTTGCAGAAAAAATGACCAGGAATAGAATAAAGAATGGTACAAAATATTGTTCTGGCGTTGCAGAGCTATAGGCTTGTTTCATATAGTAAGCAGCGCCTACAGTACTGGCGACGAGTACAAAAGAACATACGTGTGTGACCCACGCGCCACCAAATTTGTCTGCAATCATTCCACCGACAGGTCTGATCAAGGCGCCGATAAAAGGTCCCATCCACGCATACATCAAGGCGCTCGGACCATTTTCATTAATTAAATCATGTGTCATGACGCCATCAAGCATGACATGTTGATAACCAAAAATAACCTTGATTGCAAGCGGAAAACAAGCAGCAAAGCCAATAAATGAGCCAAACGTCATTGTATAAATAATGCTCATAACCCAGGTATGCTTGTTGTCAAATATTTGATATTGTCGTCCCAGGCTTTCCCCAATTCGCCCTGGAATGATTTTTAACAGTGAAACAGTGAGTGCGATGACAATAAACAAGGCAATTTCTTTTGGAATACCAAAGCCTGATCCATTCACTGATTCTGGCAAAATCAGCCACAGACCAAAGATTGCCGAAATAAAACCAATTAGAAACATCCCACTTATCATAATAAAACTGATGATTGGATTGCCTATATTCGGGGAGACTTGCTCTGTACGAATATTATGCATGCCAAACCAGCTGAAAAAAGCGAGTGGAATTAAAAAGATCAGCCAGATAAACCCGGCATTTTGTATATAAGTTTGAGTTCCAGCAGGAATTTTACCAATCAATGTGCCGGATGGTGCTTGCAATATCATTGGGTCGCCTCCAAGAGAACCAAACAGTGCAAACGTCATGGAAAGAGGTATCAGGATTTGCATGGTCGTGACACCAAAATTTCCCAATCCTGCATTCAGCCCTAATGATAATCCCTGGACTTTTTTAGGAAAGAAAAAGCTAATATTTGACATCGATGAAGCAAAATTACCACCCCCGATTCCAGACAATAATGCCAGAACTTGAAAGACCCAGAAGGGTGTGTTTTTATCCTGAAGTGCAATGCCTGTGCCCAGTGCAGGGATGATTAACAAGGCTGTTGTAAAGAAGATCGTATTTCGCCCACCGCAAAGACGAATAAAAAAGCTGCTGGGAATTCGCAACGTGGCGCCAGTTAGACCCGCAATTGCCATCAGTGTAAATAATTCTGACTTCTCATATGGAAAACCCAGATTTAACATTTGTACCGTGATAATTCCCCAGTAAAGCCAGATTGCAAACCCACACAGCAAGCTCGGGATTGAAATCCACAAATTGCGGTTTGCAATTTTCTTGCCTTCCTGCTCCCAAAATTCAGGATCTTCTACATTCCATTTTTCTAGATTCGCCATTGTTTTCTCATTCGATTAAGTCTTAACGTAGAACACACCATTATAACGCATGAGAATATTAAGGCTGATTGCGTAATCTCAATTAACGAAAAAATAAATCTGGCGTCTCATGAAGCTAACATACAGGATATGCTTTGGATGCACGGTTAAAGTGCTCTGTAATAGTCAAGTAATATTCACCATACATATTTTGATCAATCATGGAATTTTTCGCGGCTACATTTGGTGAGAAACCTATTACTTACTTAGTGCAAGACTATACATGATGTATCTGGTAGTAAGATTTTAATAATGGAATATCGCTGGCATAGCTTCTGCAAACGAACAAAAACTATCTTTGTACCCATTCGAGTTTTAGACAAATGTCCGATCTTGAAAACTGGTTGACAGAAAAGATGGTTGATGAAATGGTTCAAAAAGACTTGGAGCACCATCATTCTCCATCAAGCATCGAGAGTGTAAATATGATAGTTGTAAGAGTGAAGTTTGGCTTTCAATCCTGAAAAACAAAAAACCTTGTTTTTCAATCACGCGCGTACTTCTGATCAAGACAAGCTTTTCTGGAAGCTTGTGAATGACGATATGGCTCTGGATTACTCTTTCATACATGTTAAGCGAAAGCGAGAGATCTAAGAGCAATGGTTAATCACTCTCTGTCATAACAAATCCAAGTTGAGTCTTAGATCAATGAGATGGATAAGTGGTAGCCCAAGTTGTTCACAGGTATCCGGTCCTTTTAAATTGGATACCTGGGTCGCTTTCAGGTTTTTTTCGCCACATATTACAATGTCTTCAAATGGACTGAGATCCATATTTACATTCAGGCTGATTCCGTGATAGCAACAGCCATTTCGAACCCTGAGTCCTACTGAGGCGATTTTTGCATGCTCTACATAAACACCAGGGAAGCCGCTTCTGGTTATTGCTTTGATTGCATATTGGTCGAGAAGGCTGATGATTGCCTTTTCAAGATTTTCTACGAGATGACGAATACCCAGTTTTCTTCTTGTTAAATCAAGCAACAAATAGATAATTAGTTGTCCAGGTGCGTGGTATGTGATTTGCCCGCCACGGTCTGTCTCGATAAAAGGGATTGATGATTGTGGTCGCTGTGCATTGCTGTTGTTGCTGCCAATGGTATAGACAGGGTAGTGTTGTAACACCCAGATCTGATCTTCAGTTGTCGATGTTCGCCGGGCTGTAAACTCACGCATTGACTGGTAGACAGTTTGATAACTCTGGATACCAGTAAAAATTACGCGAGTCTGGTGAATACTTTGTCTCACTTCAGTGTTTGTTATAACGTCATGACCACGGCATCATGTTTTGAAAGAGCAAGATAGATTTGATCCAGTTGCTGTTTTCCGGGAACATTGAAGGTGAGTGTCAGTGCGATATATTTTCCGGTTTTACTGGGTCTTGCCTTGATCCCGGTTATTTTAACTCCTGGGATATATTTGCCGATAATTTCAATCGTTGCCTGTTCAAGCCGTTCTTGACTCTGGCCAAACACTTTGAGTGGAAAGTCACATGGGAATTCCATCAGTGTCTGGTTGGCATCACACTCATTATCAGGTGTTGTTGGCTGGTCAGTCATTTTCTTGTTGAATTAATGTCTGTTTATGGGTTTGAAACAAAGTGTTAATTTGTTGCCAGACGACGCCACTTGTTCCATTAGAAACAGGTTGGTCGTTGATGCGAATTACCGGGACAATTTCTTTTGTTGAGCTGGTAATCCATATTTCACTGGCATTCATCAGTTCCTGCTCGGTAAACTGTCGTTGAAGGACCTGCAAGCCTGAATTTTCTGCAAGTTCGATAAGAATATCACGGGTTACACCGGGTAAAATGTACTGACTCTTGGGGGTGGTAATGATCTGCTTATCAATCACAATAAAAACATTACTGGCAGCGCCTTCTGTTACAAATCCATTGCGAATCAGAATGGCTTCATCTGCATTCTGATTGTGCGCTTGCTGGCGTAACAAAACATTGGGTAGCAAAGCAATTGTTTTGATATCACAATGTTGCCAACGATCATCCTCAAGAGTAATACAGGCAATACCGTGTTTCTGCCCTTGAATGACAGTTGACGCCATAACAAACACAGTTGGATTAACTGATTCTGGAAAACCGTGATCGCGTCTGGCAACTCCGCGGGTGATTTGCACGTAAACCGATTCCTGCTTTTCTCCACCAAGTAATTGTTTAATGATGTCTTTAAGTTGCTGAGCGTCAAATGGTAGAGGCAACTGAATTGTACGCAGATTATTTTCCAGCCGGGTAAAGTGGCGATTAAAATGGAAAATGTGTCCGTTGTAAACAGGAATTACTTCATAAATTCCGTCACCAAATAAAAAACCACGATCCAGTACAGAGATTTTTGTATCCTGTAACGCGGAATAGTTGCCGTTCAGATAAACGATCTGGTTTGCTGCATCGACCAATGTGTTTTATTTCCTGTAAAACGTATCAAGTTATGAAAAAAACAGTGTTGTTCAATTGTTCACTCGATTGTCAATAAGTGTTGGGTTGAGGATTATGCCGGCATCTGTACGGCTAGCAGTTACTTTGACTCTGTTTATTTTGGATAGCCTGTGGTTTTTTGTATTAAACGGTAGGCTTGATCATAAAGACGGCGAAGCAGTCCGCCTTGTGGCATAGCTTCCAAGGCAACCAGTGGTTGTTCCTGTATTACTGTATCATCGAGAGTAACTTTGATTGTACCCAGTGTTTGTCCTTTTTCAACAGGCGCTGTAATGCCTTGCTTGATTTCTATCACGGTGCTTAACTGATCTGCATATCGGCTTGGTGCGGTAACATACAAATCCTTATCTAAACCGACAGGCAGGGTTTCAGTTTCGCCCATCCAGATACGTGGCTGTGCAATTGTTTCTGATTCAGCATGTATTTTTTTTGTTTCAAAAAAGCGAAAACCGTAATTGAGCAATGCCTGATTTGCATTTGCTCTGGCATTCGTGCTTTTTGTCCCTGTAACAACTGAAATCAACCGGCGGCCGTTACGCTTTGCGGACGCGACCAGACTATATCCGGCTTCTTCTGTATGACCTGTTTTAACGCCATCAACAGTCGGATCACGCCATAACAATTTATTGCGATTGTGCTGAATAATATTGTTGTAGGTGTACTCTTTCTCGGAATGCCATTTGTAATATTCGGGGAAGCGCCGAATCAGTGCTTTGGTGAGAATAGCCAGATCATGCGTACTCGTATAATGGTCAGGGGAGGGGAGCCCCATGCTGTTGACAAAGTGGGTTTGATTCATGTGCAGACCCTGTGCAGTCTGGTTCATGAGTTGTGCAAATGTAACTTCGTTACCTGAAATATGTTCTGCAAGGGCAACACTGGCATCATTGCCGGATTGAACAATGATACCTTTCAATAGCTCGCCAACAGTGACAGCCTTGTTCGGTTCCAGAAACATCCGGGAACCACCCGTTCGCCAGGCTTTTTCGCTCACCGTGACAGGCTCATCAAGTTGCAACCGCCCATCTGCCAGCTCACTGAATGCAACATAGACAGTCATGATTTTGGTTAAACTTGCCGGAGGTATCGGTGTGTCAGCATTAAAAGCAGCGATCGTTTGACCACTATCATAATCAAGCAAGTAATAGCTGGATGCTTCCAATGAAGGTGGGTCTGGAACAAGTAAAGACTTGCTTTCGGCTTGCTCTGCATTGGCAGAACAAATCACCATATTCAATATCCATAAGCAATACAGAAAGCGCTGAAATGGTTTTGTTGCGTGATTCGATGAAAATAATTTCATGTCAGTCCTGTTATTGAGAAATGGCTGGAGAGAGTATGGTTCGATACGGTATGCCCATTTCTCCTAATTGGTTACCTACCTCTTCAAGATGTTCATCAGAATCCACTGGTCCGATAACCACGCGATACAAATCTGCATCGTTAATGGTAACAGTCATGATTTCCGGTGTGGGCAATGAGGAATGAAGAATTCTGTCTTGTAATCGTTTTGCATTGTCGATTTGAGCAAAAACACCGATTTGTACAAACTGTGCCTGGTTTCTATGCTGCTGTTCCCGGGTGATTTCAGCAGGGGTAAGGGCAGGTGCTGGAGCAGGGTTTAATGTGTTGAGTGCTTCTATGGATACAGGTGCTGTTCCAGTGTCGGCGATACCGAGTTTGAGTGCTGCGGCATAGGAGAGATCAATAACTCGATTTGAATGAAACGGACCCCGGTCATTTACCCGGACGACAATTGATCGACCATTATATTCGTTGGTGACTTTCACATAGGTTGGTATTGGCAATGTTTTATGGGCTGCAGTCATTTTAAACATATCGTAAGGCTCACCGCTCGATGTTCTTCTGCCATGAAACTGTTTGCCGTACCATGATGCGATACCTTCCTGTTTAAAATCCTTGCTGGATTTTTTTACATAGTAACGTTTTCCGTAGACCTCATAATGTTTGGGGTTTCCGTACCGACTGAGCGGTTCATCTCGAGGGCTGGCATCTGGTATCGCATCCGGGTTGTTCTGGCCTGGAAAACCCATTGGACCATCTTTAGAAGTCGGAGTGGTTGAGCAACCTGTCTGTAATGCCAAAATAAAGCCAATCAATAGACAGAGAATCAAAGAACGCATGGATTAACCCTTTTTTAAACGTTGTTTCCGGTTTTTAATTTCCTGGCTGAGTTGAAAAACAGCCATGGCATATAATTGACTGTGATTATAACGGGTAATGACATAAAAATTCTTTAACCCGAGCCAATATTCATAACCATTGATAAGCTCATATTGAAGTAATTTCACATGCTCATCTGGACGAATAGATTCATCAGTTGTTATTCCGGCCTTTATTAACTGTTTAAATTCCACTGCTGGCTGCAGGTCGTCATTGAGAAAAGGTTTTGGATCAAACTCCGCAGCAGTTATTTTGAATGCAACTGGCTGACCGGGTTGCCACCCATGTTTTACAAAGTAATTGGCGATGCTAGCTAAGGTATCCGCTGGATTCTTCCAGATGTCACGTTGCTTGTCGTTATCAAAATCAACAGCATAATGTCGATAACTGCTGGGCATAAACTGTGGTAGCCCCATCGCGCCTGCATATGATCCAGTCAGGCTGAGCGGGTCAACACCTTCTTCACGAACCAGGAGCAAAAACTGCTCAAGCTCGCTGCGAAAAAAACTGCTACGTTTTGGATACAAAAAAGCCAGTGTAGAAATTGCATCCAGTACAGGATAAGAACCTGTATTCGCGCCGTATCGGGTTTCAACGCCAAGTATCGCAATCATGATTTCTGCGGGCACGCCATATTTTTCAGCAACTGCAGCGATTGTGTTCTCATGTTTGTTCCAGAAATCAACACCACCTTGAATGCGTGATTCTGTCAGAAAAATAGCTCTGTACTGGTGCCACGGTTTCCCTTCCGCAGGTCTGCTGATCGCCTTGATGATTGAATCACGTAGTTTAATTCTGGAAAATATTGTATCCAGATAATCTTGATCAAAACCGTGTTTTTTTATCATCTCGGTCTTGAATTGTTGTATTGCAAGTTTTGGATTAATCTCTGTCGCGGTAACAACGGAAATGTTATAGATGAATAATGCGAAAGTAACCACTATGATGTTCAGTTTCATGAATTGTACAGTTGTTGTTGAATTGGGATTATGTGCTGAAATCAGTTTGTTTGTTTTCTGTTGTTTCGATGTTCTCATCATACATATGGCAGCATGAACAGTCCTCGAATGTCATCTAATAGTCAATAGTAAGGAAACATAATGCACAGTTGTTCAAGATGGATTGAATTTACGGTGGGTTTGTATTGACATGAGAATACCGAATCCGAGCATGATTGTAATCATGGAAGTCCCGCCATAGCTAATTAACGGAAGAGGGACACCAACAACAGGCAATATACCGGTCACCATACCGATATTGACAAAAACATAAACAAAAAAAGTCAATGTAATGCCCGCTGCCAAAAGCCGGCTGTAACTGTCTTGGGCTTGTAATGCGATTGCCAGCCCACGCCCAATGATTGCGAGATACAGAAACAGTAATGAGAGCGTGCCAATTAACCCGAACTCCTCTGCATACACTGAAAAAATAAAGTCTGTTGAGCTTTCAGGAAGAAAGTCGAGTTGCGTTTGTGTTCCCTGCAGCCAGCCTTTTCCGTTAATTCCACCAGAGCCAATAGCAATTTTAGACTGAATGATATGATAACCTGTGCCAAGCGGATCAGCTTCCGGGTTCAGAAAAGTCCGTACCCGGTTGCGCTGGTATTCTCGCATAAAATGCCAGAGGATTGGTGCGCATCCTGCGACAATAACAATCGAACCGAGAATCAGATACCAGGATACACCAGCCATGAACAGAATAATTACTCCGGAAGCAGCAACCAGAATCGCTGTTCCAAGGTCAGGTTCTTTAGCAATCAGGATGGTTGGTATGGCAAGCAGTACCAGGGTTGACGCAATCTGTTTCAAACGCGGCGGCAAGGGGTGTGCAGCCAGATACCATGCGACCATCATTGGCATTGCTATTTTCATCATTTCAGAAGGCTGAAAGCGAATGCCGGCGATTACCAGCCAGCGTTGCGCACCCTTGCCAGTGTCACCAACCAGCAAAACCAGCGCAAGAAGAATGACGCCAACAATATACAGTAATGGGCTACTGCGTCGAAAAACAGATGGTGGAAGCTGCGCGATGACAAGCATTACAGCAAAAGCCAGACCTAAACGAAGGATTTGTTTGTGCAATGAAGCCAGATTTTCGCCGCTGGCACTGTGAAAAATAACCAGTCCCAGAGCAGACAGTAAGAGCAACGCAAACACCAGAAAAACATCAAAATGAAATTGTTGTGAAACCCACCCCTGACCAGGAGTCGTATCCAGAATGCGATGATAAGTCGAAGATTTTTTCATTGTTTAAGTGTCAGATCCGGAATCAGTGAGCGTATTGTCTGATTCCAGAAAATGATCAATAACCAGTTTTGCGATTGGGGCAGCAGTCGATCCACCATGTCCGCCATTTTCAACGACAACTGCAACTGCAATGCGCGGTGCATGTGCAGGTGCAAAAGCGACAAATAATGCGTGATCTCGCAGTTCTTTGGCGACTTTATCAGCTTCGTATTCTTCCTCCTGCTTGACAGTAAATACTTGTGCAGTCCCTGTTTTTCCGGCCATTATATATGAGATTGAATGACCAATTCTACGTGCAGTACCACGGGGCCCATGTACTACATTAATCATATCGTTAACAATTTCCTGATGGTTCTCCGCGCGCAAGTTTATTTTTGCCACGGGTTCATGGTGCTCAATCGCTGTCTGGTTTGTTACCAGATAGGGTTTAATCACTGTCCCTCCATTTGCCAGTATTGCTGTTGCTCGAGCCAGTTGCAATGGGCTGATTTGTAAAAAACCCTGTCCGATACCGGTAATCAGCGTTTCACCGGGATACCAGGGCTGCTCTCTTGCATGACGCTTCCATTCACGAGAGGGTAATAAGCCCGATTTTTCACCCGGGATGTCGAGTCCAGACTGTTGACCGAACCCAAATTCGGAAAGGAAAGCATAAATTCGGTCGATGCCCAGATTATGTGCAAGAGTGTAAAAGTAAACATCGCACGATTGGGTAATGGCTTTGAGCAAGTTGGTTCGACCATGCCCGCTTTTTTTCCAGCAACGGTATTTATGGCTCAATTTTGGCAATTGGTAGTATCCAGGACAATACGTGGTTTGATTTGGGGTAGTTATGTTGTAATGGAGTCCTGCGAGCCCAAGAAAAGGTTTAATTGTTGACCCGGGAGGATACAGGCCGCGGATGGTTCGATTGAAGAGTGGACGTTGTCTGGACGTCTGTAACTCGGAATATTCTTTGTTGCTCAGTCCATAGACGAATTTATTCGGATCAAATCCTGGCTTGCTAATGAGTGCCAAAACTTCTCCTGTTTCTGGCTGTATAGCAACCACTGCACCATTGTATTCTCCCAGTGCATCATAGGCTATTTTTTGCAGATCAATATCGATCGATAAATGCACATCCTGACCAGGTGTTGGCGCAACAGTACCCACCACGCGTAATGACCTGCGTTCCGCATTGACTTCGATTTCTTCGTAACCAGCATGACCGTGCAGGATCGACTCGTAACTTTTTTCAATTCCTGATTTACCAATATGATGAGTGCCGCCATATACGCTCATATCCAGTTTTTTGAGCTCGGATTCGTTGATTTGTCCCATATATCCAAGCACATGTGCAGTCAGATGCTGATAGGGGTAAGAGCGAATCAATCGAGCATGAATATCAACGCCTTGAAAAAAAACACGATTTGCTGCAAAACGGGCAAACTCCTGTTCAGTCAATGCCATTTTAAGCGGGATAGAAGCGAAGCTTTTCTGGCGTTTTTTCAATTTCTGGAATCGTTCGATTTCTTCATCTGTAATATTCAGAAGCTGTTTCAAACGAAGTAATGTTTGCTCCATATCAGCAATTTGTTCAGGAATAATTTCCAGACTGTAAGTCGGTACGTTCTCAGCGAGGATGCGTCCTTTGCGATCATAGACCAGCCCACGTGTTGCAGGTAGCGGGGCAATTTTAATCCGGTTGCGTTTGGACAATGTTGTATAGTGCTGGTGTCCGCTAACCTGCAAATAGATGAGCCGTGACACAAGTCCGCCAATGAGTAACAACACCATGATTAATGCGACCAGTATGCGATGCTTGAACAAGCGTTTCTCTAAAGCAGTATTCCTGATGTTGTAAGCTGGAAGGACCATT
>DRLZ01000313.1 GCA_011322755.1 Crenotrichaceae bacterium | reverse complement strand
GTGGACGTGGCATGAACAAAGATTATCTGTTTTATCCTCTACTTAACTTCAGTTTCTTCGCGTAATACATCTGGTAATCCTATTACTATTTGACAACATACGGAGATACAGTCTGTTTGTACGTCATATATCAATCCAGCCAGAACACATTAACTACTTTCGATTGTCCTAACAGGTCTCTCACTATAATACACGTGCAGATTACTCTGTTTTATCATGTGGTTGTAACGATATTCTTTACAAAATGTTCTTGACAATACTTCATGAATAATCAACCGATTCTAGAGAACATGAACTATTGAGCGTTGAAGATCCGAATCCAGATCCTGATGCTTTCTGGGTTGGAATATTACATACAATGATGCAGCGTAATTGCAGAACTGTTTATATACATCAATTCTGTGGTCATCTGTTTTGTCAACAAAATACATGTTTGAGATTTAAGTTATCTGCATCAATAAGCTAAAAAGTGAGCATTAATCCTCACTTTGATTAATATCCAAGTCATCAATTGATGATCATTTGCATTCTGTAGACCAGTTCCGAATCTACTTGCACTTTGTTAACTATATTTTCATCGTCATAAATAAATGAAACGAGTAGCTAACATTGATCACATCAAACAGAAGTCTTACTAAAACAGATAAGCAAAATGCAAATACTTTCTGCAGTATTGAACAGTCAATGCATGAAGATGCTTATAAGCGAATTTTTACGAACTTTAACGCCCGCGTACAATCTCTGAAAGTACAGTGTACGACAATACTGCTCTGCCTCACTCTAAATGTTAGCGGGAACGCAGCTGCTATCAGCGGGAACATAATTGAAACCAGTGGAAGTAATTTACTCGATGTACAACTAAAAGCATTTGCCTGTGCACAAGGTTTTGGTGCCATTGCAACAGGTGGTCGTGGTGGCGATGTTTATCACGTAACAAAGCTCTCAGATGATGGTTCATCGGGTACTTTGAGGCACGCACTGAGTTCTGCAAAAGGACCACGAACTGTTGTATTTGACATCGGTGGCAACATTAAATTAAATGCCCGACTAAAAATCAGAACCAATAACATTACTCTCGCCGGACAAACAGCTCCTGGTGATGGAATTACACTTTCGGGATACCCGCTTGATGTTGATAATCGCTCTGATATTATCATTCGCTATCTGCGATTTCGTTCTGGAGATTTCAATGCAAGAGATCCTCGTGGCGGAAACAATGGCAAGGGAAACCAGGATCTTGGTGGAGCTGGAGGCGATGCACTAGGAGTGAGTGATTCCAAGCGTATCATGCTTGACCATATCTCAGCATCATGGGCAATGGATGAAAACGTGAGTATTCTTCGATCCAAAGATGTGACAATTCAGAATTCCATCATTTCTGAAGGTTTGTACGATTCATTTCATCCTAAAGGTCCTCACAGTAGAGGACTCATCTTGTTTACTGGATTAACAAAATATGAGGTAGATAATGGCCTTGGTGGTTATACCGTATACCAAAACCTGATTGCACACAATAATATGCGCAATCCCGTGGTTGGTGGACAAATGTATCTGGATAAAGGACAGGCTGAAAAAGACCGTCGATTCATGCTCCTGCATTTTGAGAATAATGTTGTATATAACTGGGGCGAACGCAGCGGTCATACAGGTCGGCCTCAAACTAAGATGAATTATGTTAATAATTATCTGATTGCGGGTCCAAGCACAAAAACAGGTCCTAGCTCACAATCCAGAAATCTTTTGACCGCTATGCGCGAGGAAAATGGTGATGAAGGTGATTTTTTCATCTATTTTGATGGTAACTATATGGATACTGATAAAGATGGTCAGCATAACGGGCATCCCGTTGGAAATAAAGCTTTCCCGGGTTTTGAAGTTGGAGAATTCATAACCAAACCATTACCACATCCCGTAGTTAGCTCAGCTGGTACTGCTGAAGATGGCTATCAACAAATTCTTGAACATGCCGGATCTTCAATTCATAGGGATGATATTGACTGGCGAGTGATTGATAGTGTGATTAATCGTACAGGCAGAATTATTGATTCCCAGGATGAGGTCGGTGGTCTGAACCAACTTTCAAAAGGAACCCGGTTGACTGATACTGACCGTGATGGTATGCCTGATGAGTGGGAGTTAGCGAATGGACTCAACCCAAACAATGCGCAAGACCGTAATCAAATTGATCAAAGCACACCCGGTTATACTAATCTGGAAGTCTATCTGGATTCTATCGTTGCAGCTGCTGGTCATTGTGGAACCCAGGTAAATGGAAACCAGGAACCCGTTAATAGTGCACCAACTTTGTCGATTCAGGCGCCAGCTGATGGCTTGAATACAACAGAGAGCGAGACCATCACTTTTCTTGGTTCAGCTGATGATAACGAAGATGGTGATTTAACTGCGAAAATAACCTGGACATCCAGTCTTGATGGATTGCTTGGCAGTGGTGGAGCAGTTTCTACAACTCTTTCGCAAGGTACACATCTGATTACACTATCAGTAACTGATAATGGAGGCTTAACAACTTCAAAATCCATTCAGTTGACAGTTAATGCGAATATTATTGAACCAGATATCGTTGTCGTGCCCAATTCTGGAGAATCTCAAATATTAGATCTCAATCTTTCTTCCAGAGATGATGATGTGGAAGAGAAAGAGTCTGGACAAGTCATTCTGCACAGTGGCAGTCTCGACATGGTACTTTCCGGGGGGAAACAAACTGTTGGTCTGCGCTACAAGGCAGTCGACATTCCACAGAATGCGATGATTACAAAAGCTTCTATCCAGTTTACTTCAATAAGCAAGGGATCAAAGTCAACCACGCTTATTATTAAAGGAAAGGCAGCTGATAATGCTTCCAGATATAAACAAAAAGACTTTTCAGTGTCGTCTGCACCAACCACATCAGCCAGTGTAAGCTGGTCTCCACAAGCTTGGTCAGCCAACGCGTCCGGTGCCAAACAGCATACACCTGATCTTGCCTCAATCATCCAGGAAATTGTAAACAGGTCTGGTTGGAAACAAAATAACGCGCTCGCCTTTACCATTACTGGTAGTGGCAAACGTGAAGCATTTTCCTATGACAAAAATCCTGATGCAGCACCTACCCTGCATGTTGAATATGTGACTGTTCCTATTGAAGTCGTTAACTCTGCACCAACAGTATCCATACAGGAACCAGTTGATGGAGCGAATATCACAGTCAGCGATACTGTCACCTTGCTGGGTTCTGCTGATGACACTGAGGATGGTGATTTAACAAGCAATATGACCTGGACATCCAGTCTGGATGGATTACTTGGTAGTGGTGGGTCAGTCTCTACATCCCTTTCACAAGGCATACATCAGATCACCGCATCTGTCACAGACAGCGCCGGTTTATCTACTGAATCAGTGACACAGGTAACAGTTAATGCTGATAGAGTAGAAGTTATTCCGTCAGAAACAATAGCACTGGAACTTGAAATTGCATCCAGAGATGATGATGTGGAAGAAGCAGAGTCTGGGAATGTCATCTTGCATAGTGCTGATCTCGACATGGTACTTTCTGGAGGTAAACAGACGGTCGGTCTACGCTATAATTCAGTTGATATACCAAAGGATGCAACAATTACCAGCGCATCTATCCAGTTTACTGCAGCAAGTAGCGGGTCAAAACAGACCAATCTGGTCATTGAAGGAAAAGCTGTTGATAATGCATCCAAGTTTCGTCAAAAGAACTTTTCAGTGTCGTCTGCTCCAACCACATCAGCCAGTGTAGCGTGGTCTCCACAGGCTTGGTCAATCAACGCATCAGGTGCTAAACAGCGTACTCCAGATCTTGCGTCGATTATTCAGGAAATTGTAAACAGACCTGGATGGGAACAGAACAATGCACTCGCTATTATTATCTCTGGTCGAGGTAAACGTGAAGCATTTTCCTATGACAAGAAACCTGATGCAGCACCTACTCTGCATGTTGAATATACCATCCCTGTTGAAGTTGCTAACACAGCACCAACAGTATCAGTCCAGACGCCAGTTGATGGGTTGAACCTTACAGTCAGTGATTCACTCACCTTGTTGGGTTCTGCTAATGACACTGAGGATGGTGATTTAACAAGCAGTATGACCTGGACATCCAGTCTGGATGGATTACTTGGTAGTGGCGGGTCAGTATCGACCAGCCTTTCCCAGGGTACACATCTGATAACAGCTTCTGCACGTGACAGTGCTGGCTTGACCACCGCATCGACTATACAGGTTACAGTCGAAGCAAATAAAGTGGATGTGATTCCACCAAAAACGACTTCACTGGATATTCACATTGCATCCAGAAACGATGACGTAGAGGAAAGTGAGTCTGGACAAGTTATCATGCACAGCCGCAATCTTGACATGGTGCTTTCTGGAGGTAAACAGATTGTTGGTTTACGTTACAACACAGTTAACATTCCAAAGGATGCAGTGATTACCAATGCTTCCATCCAGTTCACAGCAGCAAACCGCGGATCGAAGACAACCAATCTGCTAATTGAGGGGAAAGCTGAGGATAATGCGTCCGTATTTCGACAAAAAGACTTTTCAGTGTCGTCTGCAGCAACCACATCAGCCAGTGTCAGCTGGTCTCCACAAGCC
>DRLZ01000312.1 GCA_011322755.1 Crenotrichaceae bacterium | reverse complement strand
GTAATTCGTTTAACGATACAAATTCAGGCAATGCAGTCTCTATTGGCGAAGACGGGATTGTGAGCTACGCGAATCAGATGGACCAGTCAGTTGCACGGTCTGATTTGATTGCAAAAATAGAAGACAGCAATGTTGTTGTACTTGGTGCTTCGACTGAAGACGTTATCGGTGCACAGGTGGCATCTCCAGCGACGAATGCGAATGCTGGTGTAAACTATAAAGTAGGCAACTCAGTTTCTGGATCATTTTCTGGTGCCTCTGGTATCACTGTGTTGAGCATGAACACAGGCCATGTTGCTTCCATTCAGCAGTCTGTTGTTGTTCAAACCAATATGAACCTGAAATAAACGGTTCTTGTGGGTTGCCCGGTGGGAGCTCCCTGCCGGGTTTTTATGTCATCTGAAAATCTACTCTATTATGTGTGAAATTTGGTATGTGTGAAATTTGGGTGACAGGAAATTTCGTTTACAAATGAGTTCTATTGTTAAATGGAGAGAATTTATGAGTTTAAAAATACAGCCTGTGGTTATTTTATTGCCTCTTTTATATCTGGGATCTGTTTATGCGGGAGAGCAAAAAGACCTGAATCGTGATGCTGTCAAGCTGGATGAGATCGTTCTGGATGAGGGGAATCTGGTTGCGTTGAGGGGAAGGGGAGATATTCGCGCTGACCAGGCGAGTTCAGTCAATCAAGCAGCTGCTTTGGATAATGCGAATGTAACCTCTGGGCTAACCGGTGATAACAAGATTGCCGATGGTGCCTTCCGGGATTTTTCGGGTATTGGCACCGTCGTTCAGAACTCCGGGAATAATGTCATTATCCAGGATACAACGACTTTTAATGTGATGTTCGTTACCCCCAACTAACAGAATCCCCGATATACTGGGTTATCTTGACGATGACCAGTTGAATATTGGGTGGTATTGTGAAAAGTCGTATTTTTATTCTTGTCACCACAGCAACCTTGTTGGCTGGAATGGTGACGTCTGCATTGGCTGGCAGTATTTCTATTCCAGGTTTGGGGAGTAGTGTGAATGCACCCGTCGCCAGCTTTACAGAAGCAAAATTTGATGGTGTTATCCAGCAGCAATTCGATTACAGCTGTGGCTCGGCAGCACTTTCCACATTGCTAAGCTATCATTATGAAGATTCTTCGGATGAGGAAACTGTTTTTAGAGCGATGTATGATGCAGGGGATAAAAAGAAAATAGAAGCCCTGGGTTTTTCATTGCTGGATATGAAAAAATATCTGGAAAAAAGAGGCTATAGCGCGGATGGCTTTAAGTTATCTCTCGACAAATATGTTAAATATAATGTCCCGGCTATCGTGCTGTTAAATACCAATGGTTATAAACATTTTGTTGTTGTCAAGGGTATTGATAGCGATAAGCTGTTGTTAGGTGATCCGGCTCTAGGTTTGAGGGTGGTCTCCTATGAACAGTTTTTGAGTGAATATGGAGGGATTTTCTTTTTGATCCGGGATCATGCGACGATGGGGCGTTACCACTTTAATCAGGCAGAGGAATGGGGCGTATTTGATATGTCTCCACAGGTTAAGGATGTAACGCCGACAGGGCTTTCAGAATTTACCTTGTCATTACCCCGGCCCAGAGAGTTCTAGTTTTATGATTTATCTGATTAATGACATATTTTCGAGTTTTAACCCTGTAGTCTGGAGGTGGTTTTGATGAAGACATTTGGATATAGAGCATTGGTCATGGCTGTGTTAGTGACAGCGATTAGTAGCAGTGTTGCAGGTCTTTCTGATGGGCAGCCGATGGGGTTTAACCCCGAGCAAAATTTAAATCAGCTGGTCGTGAATGAATTAAGCACATTGTCAGACCCTGAGCTGGAGAAGCTGCGAGGGGGGTTCTTTGATGGGAACACCTTAAAGCTGACTTTTGGTTTTGAGAGTATTGTGATGATTGATGGTGTTCTGCAAACCAAGACATCCTTGAATATCCCAACATTTGAGATAGATTTTGCCAATCGTACCAGTAATTTTCAAGGGGGAACAGGAACGGTAACCACTGCGAACCAGTTGGCTGCGGGAGCTTCCATTACGACGGCAGGAACACGAGTTACGGGGGCCTCTCTGGCACCTGGAGAAGTTGCTGCCTCAGGATATTCAATTCGCTCCATTTCGGATGTTGTCGCTTTAATGAAAAGCCCCACATTTGTTCAGAACAATGTGGATAATCGTACAATTCAAACTTTTGTGACAACCTCGATAAAGCTTGAAGGCGTTGATCTTAAAGGGACAAATGGTATCCAGTCTTTAGTGACACCCGGGCTGTTGGATTCTTTGCATTAAACGCTGTCATTTGGCAGACCTGTCTTGTGTTTGCTTTGGTGGGGCATCGGTCCTGGTTCCCCGCCTTTTCTACAAACTGTTGTAAAATTATCTGGTTTTCAAATTTCAGATCTTGATATTTTATACGTTGATTCCAGCATCCAAATAAGTTCCAGTGCGATGAGTAATGTGACAAACAGTTCGTTGTTTCCTGCTCATGTTTCTTGAGAATGTTGCAGGCCTTCTTTGTTTGTATTCGACCATCACCGGTTAAAAACGAATCAGGGATATTGGTATCTAGCTCTTTCATTGATCCCTCATTCTATTACTGATCGCTTCATTCATCGATTCAACGGTAACTGTTTTTCTATCTGGCTATAGCATTTGCAGATTTATTACCAGCGTGCAATTTTAATGATGCTCTGATTTCTTTGGGGATGGTCATTTGACCTTTAGAGATGGCGTAAACCTTGGTGGGTTTATTATTGCGCCGTCCCTTACTTGTGAGCGTTGCTGGCGCTATGTTTCTCCTTACCTTTAATGAATATCTTGCTTGATGTCAGTCAGGAGCTTTGTGTCGTCAATGTTTTTGAGGCTTAGAGAGGGAGGCGAATACTGAGATCCAGAAAGTGGTAGGGGGGTAGGACAAAAAAAGGGCCGGGTGTTTCCACCTGGCCCTTTTTAAATGGATGACATAAACAGGTTTATGTCATCAATGGCTTCCTCTTACCGCTTAACGACGGCGACGGAACAGTGCCAGGCCCAGCAGGCTTAACCAGCCCAGTGAGCCACCACCAGAACCTTCGTTGCTGCCAGGTGCTGAAGTATCACCTGCTGCAGCGCTGCCAGCGCCTGTGTCAGTGCTGCGTTCGAGGTCTGCATGACCGGGTTCAACTTCGATCAGGCTAGCGCGTACATCGTCAGGGTTACTGGCGCGGACTTCAAAAGCGATCTCGGTTTTTCCAGCTGGAACACCGTCCAGGTTACAAACGTATTCACCGGTCAGGGTGTCACCGCTACAACGTGAGTCAGCTGTGCTCACAGAATCTGCATTCTCAACCGCCAGTTTGAAGGTGGCTGGCTCGCTGGAAGCCGCACCCTTGTTGTTGACGGTAGCAACATAGCTGTAGCCAGACTTGTTCTGATCGAACAGGTTCCTGCCGCGTGCAAAGTTCAGGTAGAGGTTGGGGAATTCTACCTTGAAGATGTCGCCCGCACCGTCATCACAACTGGCATCAACAGTGATATTGAAGCAATGCGTATAGTTGTCTTCACCATTGCAGTAAGTGCCGCCGTTGTCTTTCGCATTAATACAGATCTCTGCTGTGCCTGTGGCACCACGGAGTGGCTGATAATGAATGACGTTAGAAGGCCAGCTACCAAACGGCTCGCCACCAGCACCCAGCAGACCACCAAACAGATCAGGGTTGCTATTGGAAACGGTCGTGTAAGCCAGAGACTGGTTCACGCCCAGGTAATCTCCGTCGCTGACATTCTGGATAATGTGAGCATCTTGAATACCAGCATTTTTACATACCGTTTGATTGGCAATGTAGAAGTCAGGCTTGCGGTTGATGAAGCTGACGAAGATGTCTGTGGACTTATTTGTATCCTTATTACTAATTGTTGTGTCAG
>DRLZ01000311.1 GCA_011322755.1 Crenotrichaceae bacterium | reverse complement strand
GTGTTTCCGCACAATTCTGGCGCAATCTTTATGCTGTAGGCAATCAAGACAGTTATCAGGTGCTCAGTGTTGCAGCCTGTGGCAAAGGTGAACCTAATCAGGCAATCCAGGTTGGACACGCCTCTCCAGCCTGCCTGTTCAAAAATGTAAATGTATTTGGTAGCGCATAATGCAGATTAAAACTGTTTTTTTCGCACTGAGTTCTGCACTGAATGATTTGCTGAATGCAGATGAAGTTTTGCTATGTACATTTTACGGTGAAGATTCTGATTTTGTGCGTCTCAATAATAACCGGATTCGCCAGGCCGGATCAGTCTGTCAATATGAATTCAACATGCAGTTAATCTCCGGGAACCGGCATTGTTCAGCATCTTGCAATATCAGCGGTCAATACACGACTGCTCTGGCACAACTCGTTCGATTGCTTAAAACCTTACGCGAACAGAACCGACACAGTCCTGACGATCCCTATCTCAACTATAACACCACCCCTTTCAATTCTGATGATAGTCCTGAGAATCAGCTTGCAGATTCGCAAGAGGTCATACAACAGTTGATTCATCACGCGAACAGACTTGATCTGGTTGGTGTTTATGCCAGTGGCACTTTATACCATGGTTTTGCGAATTCATTTGGTCAGCACAATTGGCAAACCAGACACCAGTTTAATCTGGACTGGAGTTGCTTTTTGAATGCGGATAAAGCAGTTAAATCACAATACTCCGGCTCTGTCTGGCAACCTGAAAAACTGGAACAGGAATTTGATTCTATTCATCAACAGCTAGCATTAATCTCCACACAATCAATCACATTAAAACCTGGAAACTACCGTTGTTACCTCAGCCCGACAGCATTGTCATCAATCCTGGAAATTGTCAGCTGGGGCGGTTTTGGGCTAAAAAGCCACCACTGTAAAAACTCGCCACTTATCAAACTCAACGAAGCGACTAAAACACTGGATCCCCGAATTAGACTCAGCGAAAACAACCGTAATGGTTTTACACCTGGATTCACCAATCAAGGCTTTATGAAACCTGAGGAAATTGTCTTGATTGATCAAGGCATCAGAAAAAATTATCTTGTCAGTTCACGCAGCGCCAAAGAGTACAACACCACGGTCAACGCTCAATCAGAATCCCCACAAACACTACAACTCTCTACCGGGCAACTGGCAAGTTCACAAATACTGTCAGCAATTGATACCGGCCTGCTGATTAACAACCTCTGGTACACCAATTTCTCAGACCGCGGCAATTGCAGTATTACCGGAATGACACGGTTTGCCTGCTACTTTGTTGAAAACGGCAATATTAAAGCGCCATTTAACGTCATGCGATTTGATCAAAGCGTATACGAGATTCTTGGTAACAAACTCATTGATCTGAGTAACAAAGCAGAATGTCTTGCCAGCACCGACACCTACAATCGACGCTCATCATCAAGCATGTTTCTTCCCGGCATCCTGGTTGATGATTTTAAGCTTAGCTTTTGAATACCACCATTAGATTTAGTTTGAATGATAGAGTCCGGCAGATGACTTCCAAGCGTGACCTCTTATATCATGAGGAATAACAGTTTACAATTCAGTTTTACCCGCGGCGCCAGCTATGATAGCGACTGATCCATTTCAACAGGCGCTGTGGTGCATGGTTTCGTTTCCATACCCCTGCCACGTATTTGTTCGCTTCTGCCATGGTCGGATAGATGTGAATGGTTCCTAGTATCTTGTTTAAACCGATGTCATTTTTCATTGCCAGTACAAATTCAGCAATCAGGTCGCCTGCATGTTCGCCTACAATGGTGACACCCAGAATCTTATCCTTGCCAGGCTGGGTGAGTACTTTAACGAATCCATGCGCTTCACTGTCAGCGATTGCACGATCAAGATCGTCTATACCGTAACTAACAACTTCGTAAGCAATATTTTGCTGTTTGGCATCTTGCTCGTTTAGACCCACTCTCGCTACTTCAGGGTCTGTAAAAGTCGACCACGGGATGACCGAGTAATCAGTGCGGAATTTTTTGAACTGACCAAACAAGGCGTTGACGGCAGCATACCAGGCTTGATGCGCAGCGGTGTGGGTAAATTGATACGGTCCTGCGACATCGCCACAAGCGTAAATATTCGGATAATTGGTTTCCTGAAAAGCATTTGTTTCGATGGTTTTTCTGGGAGAAAGGGTAATATTCAACGCTTCAACACCATACCCTTGAATATTTGCAGCTCTGCCGATTGCAACCAGTACTTGATCAAACGGGATTTTGACTGCTTGCCCTTGATGCTCTGCAACAAGAATGTTCTCACCGTTTTCGCTAACAAATTGTTTGGCAGTGTGTTCAATGCGCAAATCAATGCCTTCTTGTTTGAAACGGTTCATCACAGCTTCCGATACTTCGGGATCTTCACGAACCAGCAAGCGTGGCAGCATTTCAATTTGAATCACTTGACTGCCTAGCCGTGCAAAACTTTGAGCGAGCTCACAGCCGATCGGGCCGCCGCCCAGCACCACCAGACGCTGAGGTAATGTTCGTAAATTCCAGATATTATCCGAGGTTAAATAATCGACGCCATCAAGCCCGGGTATGGGTGGAACAAACGGATGCGCACCAGCGGCGATCACAATTGAGCGGGTTGTTATGGTATTAACACCTTGTGCTGTTGTCACTTCAACTTCCCAGGGTGAAACGATTCTGGCTTCACCTTCAACCACATTAACCCCTAGCTCAAGATATCGTTCAACCGAATCGTGCGGTTCAACAGTTTTAATCACTGCATGAACCCGATCCATAATATCGGCAAACTCATAGTCTGCATTTGCTTGCTTGATCCCAAACTCTTTTGAGCGTTGTAGGTGGGACAACCACTTGGCAGAACGAATGAGGGCTTTGGAAGGCACACAACCCGTATTCAGGCAGTCGCCACCCATTTTGTGTTTTTCAATCAGTGTAACTTTCGCTTTAACAGCAGCTGCAATGTACGAAGTAACCAAGCCGCCAGAGCCGGCACCAATGACAACCAGATTATTATCAAAATGTTTGGGCTTGTTCCACTGTGCATAGATTTTTCGGGTTTTAATCAAATCTACAATTTTTTTAGCCAGTAACGGGAATAACCCAAGCAAGACAAAAGAACCCAGCAGGCTTGGTGATAAAACATCCGCTGCTGATTCAATTTTACCCAACTGGGTACCTGCATTGACATAGACAATCGTGCCCGCCAACATACCAATCTGGCTAACCCAGTAGAACGTCCAGGTTCGAAGTGAAGTCAGGCCCATTGCCAGATTGATCATAAAAAAAGGGAAAAGAGGAACCAGACGCAGGGTAAACAGATAAAATGCGCCGTCGCGGTTAATCCCTTCATTCAAGGTCTGCAAACGTTTTCCAAAACGAGACTGAACACTGTCTCTGAATAAAAAACGGGCGGCAAGAAATGACAGCGTTGCACCAATCGTTGAGGCAAAAGAAACCAGTACAACACCCCATACCAGCCCAAACACAGCGCCTCCAGCCAGAGTTAAAATAACCGCACCCGGAAGCGATAATCCAGTGACAGCAATATAAATCAGGGCAAAAACAATCATTGCCAGGATTGGATGCGTGTGACGATAAGAATCAATCGCCGCTTGTTGAGACTTTAACACCTCTAAAGACAGGTATTGCTGGAGATCAAAGATAAAAAACGCAGCGATCAAAGCCGCAATGAGTCCTAACACGACGATTTTTGATGTCTTCATCTTCGCGTACCTGTCGATTCAATGGACGTCATCATGCTTTACCAATCTCCTGTAAGTTGACAAACAAATATGGTTGGTCGTTTTCAGCTGATTTTACTTACACATCATCGCAGTCGTTGAAAGCAGGCGACTACACATGGTTTTGACTAAGCCAGAATAGGCCGGCTAATACAAGCATTCAATTAAAGCCGATTGGGATAGCGGGTTTTTAATTTACAAAGACGGTCATACATTACAATGCTACCTGCTACAGAAACATTTAGACTAAAGTTTCCAGGTAATGAAATAATTGAATGACAAGAATCCAATACATTGACAGGTAGACCCACACTTTCACATCCCAATAAGTAGACAGATCTTAGTGGATGTTCAAATTCTACGACAAGAATGGATTGCTGAGACATTTCCACGCCAACAATCCGTGTTGAATACGGGAGTAATTTACAAAATTCGCTAAATGTCTCGTAATGATAGAGAGGAATTTTTGTCCAGGCTCTGGTAACATCACTTGCCTGCTTTTTATATTTTTTATCGATCGTAAAAATGAATGAAGCGCCGAAAATATAGGCGCTTCGCCATAACGTACCAATATTAAATGCAGAGTTTGTATTGAGTATTCCAATACCAAAATACCCATCGGTTTCATATTGCTGCTTTAGTCTTGCCATTGATCACATTAACCAAGCAACTCCCGCAAAACTTGCAAATACACTTTTGCCAATACCTCAAGATCATCCACTAACACACATTCATTCACCTTGTGAATGGTTGTGTTTAGCGGCCCCAGCTCGATGACTTGCACTCCAAGCGGGGCAATAAAACGCCCATCGGATGTGCCGCCAGCAGTAGATAATTCCGGGGATCGACCAGCGACTTTCTGAAGTGCAGTCTGTGCAGCTTTGACCAGCTCCCCACCATTGGTCAAAAATGGATTCCCGGATAATCGCCACTGAATGTCATAATTCAGATTGTGACGCTCCAGAATGCGATGGACACGTTGTTTGATCTGATCCGGTGTCAACTCAGTGCTGAAGCGCAGATTGAACTGCACATTCACCTCTCCAGGAATCACATTTTCTGCGCCAGTTCCAGAATTGATATTTGAGACTTGTAAACTGGTCGGCGGGAAATAGTCATTGCCGTTATCCCATTGTTCAGCAACCAGTTCAGCCAGCGCTGGTGCAAGACTGTGAATTGGATTATCTGCAAGGTGCGGGTAAGCAACATGGCCTTGTACGCCGTGTACGGTCATGCTTGCACATAAGGAACCACGTCTGCCGACCTTGATCACATCACCAAGATGGTCTGTGCTGCTGGGTTCGCCAACCAGACACCACTGCATGGTTTCACCTTGCTGGTTCAAGACCTCAACGGCTTTGACAATACCGTTGGTGGCCAGCCCTTCTTCATCACTGGTTAACAACAAAGCAATTGAACCTTTGGGCTGCGGGCATTCTGCCACAAACTGTCGGGAAGCCCATTGAAATGCAGCAATGCTGCTTTTCATATCGGCTGCGCCGCGTCCGTACAAATAGCCGTCAATAATGGCTGGTTCAAACGGTGGTGTATTCCAGTCATCAACAGGGCCGGTGGGAACCACATCAGTATGACCAAGAAACACAAATAATGGCTGGCTATCACCGTACTTCAGCCACAAATTGCGGGTGTCTTCAAAATCAAGCCAGGTTGGTTTAAAACCTGAAGGTTTCAGATGTCCAACAATTGACTCCATACAGCCAGCATCATGCGGCGTGACAGACTCACGTTGAATCAGCTCAATTGCAAGCTGTAACGGCGTAGCCTCGCACAAGTCAGTCATTGACTGCCAGTATAAGCGGCACAATTCCAACGATGATGATCTGCAGAGGATAAAACAATTAATCAGTATCCCGTAACAATTCGTTAATACCAACCTTGGAACGGGTGCGTTCATCAACTTGTTTGATTATGACTGCACAATACAAACTGTGACTGCCATCTTTCGCAGGTAGATTTCCGGAAACGACAACTGACCCAGCCGGAATCCGGCCGTAGCTGATTTCACCAGTCATGCGGTTATAGATTTTAGTGCTTTTGCCGATATACACACCCATGGAGACAACTGAACCTTCCTCCATAATCACGCCTTCCACGATCTCGGAACGCGCGCCAACAAAGCAATTATCTTCAATAATAGTTGGCCCTGCTTGCAAAGGTTCCAGCACACCACCAATGCCAACGCCTCCAGACAAATGGACGTTCTTGCCAATCTGAGCACATGAACCAACAGTCGCCCAGGTATCTACCATGGTGCCACTATCGACATAGGCGCCGATATTGACAAAGCTTGGCATCAAGACACAATCTGGTGCAATGAAAGAGCCAGATCTTGCAATCGCTTGTGGCACCACCCGAACACCTGCGGTATTAAAGTCAGACTCGGTATAGTCTGCAAACTTGGTTTCTACCTTATCGTAATACTGTGCTACACCATCATTCATGACCCGGTTACCATTAATCCGGAATGACAATAACACTGCTTTTTTCAGCCATTGATTAACAATCCATTCGCCATTCTGTTTTTCGGCAACCCTTGCTTCCCCAGTGTTGAGCAAACCGAGCACGGTTTCAACTGCGTTACGTAATTCAGGCTCTGCATTGCCTGGGTTGATTTCAGAACTGCGTTCAAAGGCTTGATTAATAATTGTTTCTAATTGGTTCATGGATCTTCTGTTAGTTAAGAGTTGGAAATAAAATCGCGAATATGATGAGCTGCAGTCAGACACTGATGATGTGAATGCACCAACGCCAAGCGAACCCGGTTCTGTCCCGGATCGACACCTTCAGACTTGCGTGACAAATATTGGCCAGGTAACACGGTGATATTGCAGTTAATATACAACTCACGAGCAAATGTGGTATCCGCCATTGGTGTCTGTGGCCAGAGGAAAAATCCGCCATCCGGTTTATCTACAGATAATACAGGATTCAACACAGCATAAACATCATTAATGGTTTGTCTATAGCGTTTACGATTATCAATTACATGTTGCTCATCCTGCCATGCAGCTATACTCGCATATTGAATAGGTAGCGGCATCGCGCACCCATGATAGGTTCGGTAGCGATAAAACTGTTGAATAATGTCTGCATTGCCAGCAACAAAACCGGATCGTAGCCCGGGAACACTGGAGCGTTTTGACAAACTGTTGAATACAATGCAGTGATCAAAACCGGTATTCCCCATCTGATGAGCTGCCTGCAATAATCCAATGGGCGGGTTGTCTTCGTCTTGATAGATTTCTGAATAACACTCGTCTGAAGCAATCACAAAGTCATATTGATCTGCCAGATTCAGCAATTTTGAATAATGCTCACATTGTATCACTGAGCCGGTCGGATTATTTGGCGAACAAATATAAATCAGTTGGCATCGCTGCCATACTGCAGCTGGTACTGAATCAAAGTCTGGCAGATATGCTGTTTGCCGTGGTGTATTCAGATAATAGGGTGCAGCGCCACTCAAAATTGCTGCACCTTCATAAATCTGGTAAAAAGGATTGGTCATTGCCACCACAGGCGACTGGCTAGAATCGACAATCGCCTGGGCAATCGCAAACAAGGCTTCACGGGTACCATTCACAGGTAACACATGTTGCTCCGGGTCAAGACTGTTATCCGTTAACTGATAACGCTTGCTTAGCCAATCTGTAATTGCCTGGCGCAAAGCCAACAACCCATTGGTCAGTGGATATTTGGACAACCCGCTTAGATGAGATGCAAGCGTCTCTGCTATAAAATCTGGCGGTGGGTATTGAGGTTCGCCCAATCCCAGAGATAAAGCTGGCTGATCCGCTACCGGAGTTGCACCTGCAAACAATTCCCTGAGTTTTTCAAAAGGATATCGATGCAGCTGTTGCAAATGAGCATTCATGTCAATTCGTTGCGATGAATCCCGCCCCAATTCGGAAAATCAAAAACTGGCTACTTCCTCAGAAAACGATCACAATCCGGGCGTTTACCTTCGCGTACAGCTTGTTGATATTTTGGCATGACTGTACTCAGGTAAGCTTTCAATCCCTTAATACGTGTCGCATTGGATGGATGCGTTGACAAAAATTCCGGTGGTGATGCGCCATTACTGGCTGCGGCCATATTTTCCCATAATTTAGGTGCTTCGCGCGGGTCAAACCCCGCTGCTGCCATATATTCCAGTCCGATTAAGTCAGCTTCGCTCTCATGAGTACGACTGAATGGTAACAAAACACCGTATTTAGCACCCATACCAAGCGCAGCAACAGCTAGCTGTCCAAGCTGTGACCCCGGTATTGCGGCAGAAGCGACTTGCATTCCGGTTTGCATGGCCAGATTCTGTGAAGCGCGCTCATTGCCATGATGTGCGATAACATGGCCTATTTCATGACCGATAACAGCCGCCAGCTGACTCTGGTTGGCAGTGACTTTGAGTATCCCTGTATGGACACCGATTTTACCACCGGGTAATGCAAATGCATTTGGAGTATCATCTTTAAAAACAACAACTTCCCACTCGCCACCCACAATGTTTGTGACAGCATGCGCGACACATTCAACAAATCTGTTTTTTGTACGATCCCTGCTAATCGGCGTTTCTTTTTTCAGACTGTCGAATGCTTGCAAACCCATTTGCTGCATTTGACCTTCCGGTAATAATTTGAGTTGTCTACGCCCCATTGGTGAGGTTGCACATGCCTGAATCAGCAAGACAATCAACAACAATGTGCTCAAACGTAGTATGTTAGCAATAGTATTCATAATGATATGACCTGCTTATCTGGTTGTATCAGCAACAATATATCATGTTGAGACAATGTGTATCTGACCACAACTGTACAACTTAGACATTGAATCTGAAATGAATTACATCACCATCCTGCACGCAATATTCCTTCCCCTCAAGCCGCCATTTACCGGCATCCTTGGCGCCTTGTTCTCCACCGTACTGGATAAAATCATCGTAACCAATGACTTCCGCACGAATAAAACCTTTCTGAAAATCAGTATGAATGACTGCAGCAGCTTCTGGCGCAGTTGCGCCTTGAGGGTACGTCCAGGCTCTTACCTCCTTTACACCTGCTGTAAAATAGGTTGACAACCCAAGTAACTGATATGCGGCTCGAACCACACGATCGAGTCCGGCTTCACTCTGTCCAATCTCGGCGAGAAACTCTGCCTTGTCTTCATTATCCAACTGCGCAATTTCAGCTTCAAGATTTGCACAAATCGCTACTACCTGAGCCTTTTCTTGTTCGGCAAGAGTGGTTACACGATCAAGCAGTGGATTGTTTTCAAAGCCTTGTTCATCAACATTGGCAATATACAGCACAGGCTTTTGAGTCAGAAAATGCATGTCGCTGATACTTTCCAGTTGATCTTCTGTGAACTCAAGAGAGCGTATCGGGGCACCTGAATCGAGATGATTGACTATTGTTTCCAGCAACTCTTTTCGGGCTTTCTGCTCGGCATCGCCGGCTTTAGCCATCTTGCCGGCACGAATCATGGCTTTTTCAGCACTGCCAAGATCCGCCAGCGCCAGCTCGGTGTTAATCACCCCAATATCACTCAATGGATCAATTTTGCCATCCACATGAACAACGTTTTCATTTTCAAAACAGCGTACGACGTGAACAATGGCATTGGTTTCCCGAATATGACCAAGAAACTGGTTACCCAGTCCTTCGCCTTTGGAAGCGCCGGCGACCAGTCCAGCGATATCAACAAATTCCATTGTCGTCGGGATTGTTTTTTGCGGTTTGACAATGGCTTCCAGTTTATCAAGCCGGGGATCGGGCACCATCACCACGCCGACATTCGGGTCAATGGTGCAGAACGGGTAGTTTTCTGCTGCAATCTCTGCTTTGGTTAATGCATTGAAGAGCGTTGATTTACCAACATTCGGTAAACCGACAATGCCACAATAAAGAGCCATACGAAGGAGTATCCTGAGTCTAAGTGTTATTGGAACAAAGCGCACTATTGTAACCCAGAATCTGGCTTCCAATCCGGGAATTATTTGATCCTGAATTTTGATAAAGAGAAGTCAATAGTCTGACAATAAACAGTCATATAACCTGCTTGATGGCCTGTAAAACAACGAACTTGTGATTACTTTCCACCACCTCGCACTGTCCAAACAAACGCTTGAGTATGGCGTGATAGCCCAGATGACGATTACCAATAACAACGAATATTCCGCCCTTTTTCAATGCCTTGCTTGATTCAGCAAACATTTGCCGTGCAATGGTATCGCTAACAGCATTCTGGAGATGAAATGGTGGGTTGTTGAGAATGAGATCAACACTGTTCTCTGCAACACCTTTCAGGCAGTTAGTGATCATAAATTCAGCTTTACGATGATCACCAAACAGTGTTCTGAAATTTGTTTGCGCCGAGCTGATAGCCATATACGATTCATCGGTAAATATCAGCTCAGCCTGAGGATTTCGCTGTGCCGCAATCAATCCCAGCAAGCCATTTCCACAACCAAGATCAACAATCTTCAATGCTTGACTGGATGATGAAATATGTTTCAGGAAAAAACGCGTACCAATATCAAGTGAATCCTGTGAAAAAACATTCGCATGATTGACCACTGTAATTGATGTATTTTCAAGTCTATATTGCTTTGGATATGGGCTGACACCAGGCTTTAGCGTTGAATTGACGTCACAATAGATCAAACGTGCTTTTTTCTTCGCCAGTGAGGTTTTTGTCACACCAATAATGCGCTCAAACAATTTAAGTGTCGAACGATGGATATGTTTAACCATCCCGGCTCCAACAATACGTGTTTGCGAATCCAGATGGGGACGTATCCTGTACAATTGATCCTCAAGCAAAGCAAGCGACTTCGGGATTTTGATAAGCACAAGGTCAAGTGAAGAATCTACAGATTGCAAACTGTCCAGTAATTTGACAGCGTTGATTGGCTTGTTGTTTTTTTTGAGATTCGTTAGTAATGCCTGGTGAGCCAGCCAGGAATCTGACATCATCTGTATATTCTGATTTGAATCAGTCGTAGCCAGTGCAATAGAGAGTGCACCACAGCTATCGTTGAGTATTAAAATTGACTGTTGATCATGTAAATCGTGCAGCTTATTGACGTGTTGTAAAATATACTCATCCGCTGCATCCCAGGCACGAAATTGTTGATGATGCCGGAGCGGATAACGGCAAAGATGAAATGATCCCTGAGGGACAGTCAGCGTTTCCATACCTGATTAAGACTATTTGTATATTGATTTGCTCAAGACAAGGCATTATTCTGGTTCCATATTCAAATACAGTGCAACTTTTTCAAAATGGAATTTTTATAATGCCTCCAAAAAAGACCCAATTTGACAAAGCCAGACGTGACCAGATTGTCGCTGATGCCTTGAAACAAAAATCCGAGCGTGAAAAAGGTTATCGTGAACAAGCTCTCAAACTCTACCCCTGGGTTTGTGGACGCTGCAGCCGTGAGTTCGATCACAAGAATCTGCGCGAATTAACCGTACATCATCGCGATCATAACCACGACAACAACCCATCAGATGGTAGTAACTGGGAAGTATTATGCCTGTATTGTCACGATAATGAACATGCGCGCTTTGGAGACTATTCGGGAAACAGTGAATCAGGGCCGGGTCGTGAAGAAAAATT
>DRLZ01000310.1 GCA_011322755.1 Crenotrichaceae bacterium | reverse complement strand
ACCAAATCCGGTGTTTGCAGGCCTGATCTTCCTGCCCAGGTCGCTGCATTTGTAAAAGGTACCAATCAGATTTCTCACCAGACGTTGATGAAAACCAATCTGGCACTGGACAGTGTGGTGAAATCTGATGATCTTGATGGTGATGGTGATCCCGATATCATCCACATCAAGCTGGAAGTATCAGAATTAAATGGGTCAACACCGGATAGTAATCAGGTGACGCCAAGTTACTATGTTGCGCCTGGTATAAGACCTGGATTATGGGCTTTCACGCCTAAAACCAGAGGCATGGCGACCAAGACATCGCTGACAACGGAGGCAAATGATACATTGCGTTTGCCATCACCGGCAATTCGAGTCGAGCAAGGTGATACGATTAAGATTACGCTCGAAAACACACACTATTTTCCACATACCATCCATTTTCATGGTGTTGATCATGCCTTTATTACTGCAGATGGGACGGGTAATGATGGTGTTCCACTGGCCAGTGAACATGCTGTTTTGCCAGGCGATCGACATACGTACACAATTCAGGCTCGTCGTACAGGGACTGATTTTTACCATTGCCATGTCCAAACTGACAAGCATATGCTGATGGGTTTGCAGGGCTTGTTTATTGTCGAAGAAAATCGTCCTGGTAACTGGGTACAAACTTTGAATGTCGGTGATGGTCTGGTGCGCCATCCTTCGGTTGCTTCCAAAAACAACTATGACGCTGAGTATGATATGCATTATCAGTCCGTTGATCGAGAACTGGGGGCGATTATTCAAGCATCGCATGATCCGCGCCTGATAGCCGAGCGCATGAATCGTGGATACGATATGACTGACGCAACTGAAGACTATTTTTTGTTAAATGGACATTCATTTCCAATGACATTGATTGACTCACTCGTCATTGTCGAGCCGGATCAACAATTGAAATTCCATATCGTCAATGGCCAGCCAACACCTGTTGCCATCCATTTTCATGGTCATAAAGCAACCATTACTGATTATGATGGTGTGAGCGTACAGGCTGCGAATCGTATTACCCGGGATGTTTTTGATATTGCACCGGCACAACGTATCGACCTGGACTTGTCTACCACAAACAATGGTCTCAACAGCTATGGCAGTGGAATCTGGCTGTTTCATGATCATGCTGAAAGGGCGATTACGACGGATGGTATTAGTCCGGGCGGGAATATTAATACCATGGCGTATTCTGAATATGTGGGCGTCGATGGTGTACCGAAAACACGCGGCATGGATTTAAATGTATTTTTTGATCCAGCCTATTACAAGGGGGAAACGCCTGTTTGGGGTTCGATGGAAATTCCTGAGTTGCTTGGTCAGGCAGGTACAGTTGCTCCGTCTACAAAGCAGCTGTTCATGCTCGGAGGCTTGATCGGGTTGCTGTGTTTGCTGATAGCCGGTTTAATTATGAACATGAGAGCAGGGAGGCAATCATGAAATCAAAATCTTCTCGCAACATTGTCTTGCTGATTGTTGTACAGATGGTATTCAGTGCGTCTGGTATCGCCGCACCTGATACAGCGATTAAGCCAAAACAGACAGTTGAGCATTCCATGCACCATCAGATGCAAATGGATATGGATGGTATGGTGATGAACGCCAATACCGACAAGCTGCCCCGCGGCTGCACAGAAATTAGTGAAGATGTGAAGATCACAGTCAAAGCGGGTCGTCAATATGCATCACAGATGAATGGCATTATGTTCACCTATAATCAACGCCAATGGAAAGTGAAACCGTGTAGTCGTGTTCATGTGACGTTTATCAATGATGATCATATTCGTCATCAGTTTATGTTGCACCAGTTGCCACCAACAATTTATCCGCCATTCGGCATGTTTAATATTGAAGTAACTGGTCCTGGACAGCGTTCAGCTAGTTTTATCGTACCCAATATTGATAAAACCTATCTGGTGCATTGTGATGTGGCTCAGCATACTCAAAATGGCATGAAAGCACAGTTAGTTGTTGGCAAAGGGAATGAAGATGGCGATTTGCCAAGCATCCCGGGTGTGACACCACCAACCTGGGCGGATACTTATACAGTGAAGTGGTCGTCAATGAGTTACAGTATTGCTGTTTTGAGTGCGCTTGCCTCAATTTTATTGGGGGTGGCAATGTGGTACGGATTAAAATCACTGGCTCGAAAACGATAACAAGAAACAATAATTCGCAGAAAAGCTGTGATTCGGAAAGATGTATTTTCCCTCATCGAAGCCAGTTTTAGCGCATGCTTTTACCCCGATAACAATGTCCCAGAAAATGAATAACGAACAGTGTTGTCAGCACGACAAGCCAATTTCCCAGCAAAAAGCGGATGATTTGTTGGTGCGGTCATCAGTGAATGATTCAATTAGTTCACTTGGCGTATTGGCTAAATCACTGCTGTTTGCAGAGCTTTCGATGATTTCCTATCTTCCTGAAGAAGAAGTAATTCTGGCTGTCGAGCCCCTTAATTTTTATGATGTGAAATTCTATGATCGAGATGGCGCACAAGCATATTCGTTAATTAGCGATACAGATCATGTGATTGCTTGCCGTGGTACTGAGCCGAATCAGTGGAATGATGTAAAAGCCGATATCAATGCCCAGACAGCAGTTGCAGAAACCATTGGCAGGGTTCACCGAGGGTTTAAAAAAGAGGTGGACGATTTATGGCCAATTCTGGAAAAAGCGCTGCTCAATAATACAAAAACCCTGTGGTTTACTGGGCATTCTCTTGGTGGTGCAATGACAACGATCTGCGCTGGACGTTGTTTGTTATCACATATCTCATCCAGTCCTGAGCAAGTGTATACATACGGAAGTCCAAGAGTTGGGGACAAACCGTATGTT
>DRLZ01000309.1 GCA_011322755.1 Crenotrichaceae bacterium | reverse complement strand
TATCAAATTTCGTATTACTAAAGGCTGATGTGACCAAAAATAATGCAGATGACAAGGCTCTACTAGCGCGATTTGGATTAATTGGACCGCCAGCAACCTTGTTTTTCGGGCCTGATCAACAGGAACGTAAAGCATTTCGTATTGTTGGATATAAAGATGCGTTAGATTTTATTGCACATTTACAAACGCTACAGAAATCATGAATTATAAAGACGTAATCAGATGTTTTTTGTTGCTGTGCTGTATTTTCCCACTCATCGTCTATGGTGCAACAGAGCAACGTCTACCCGATGTCTCACTGCCTGATATCACGGGAAAAACCTATTCACTCCGGGATGGATGGAAAAACCACATGTTACTGGTTAATTTCTGGGCAACCTGGTGTGCCCCGTGTCGTAAAGAGATGCCAGAGCTTTCCGGCTTGCAAAACGAATACAAAGACAGGGGGCTCAGGATCATCGGAATTGCAATTGATGACAAGAAGAGCATTCAAACATACTTGCAAAAATACCCAGTGAATTACCCGATTCTGGTAGCGCCTGATGTTGGAACATTACTGAGTGCAGAGATGGGTAATCGTATGGGTGTGCTGCCATTTTCAGTCTTTGTGGATCGCAACGGGATGATTGAATTCACCCACACAGGGCTGGTTTCCAGGGATTTGGTGACAGGCTGGATGAAAGATCAATCTGCTGACAAACGATAACTTAACATTGTCATCCCAGGTGAGTTATCAGGAATAGACAAGACGACTCGCGATGTTTTTCTAGCGAGTAAATACATCAGCGATCTGCTGTTGAATTGTCAGTGCAGCATTTCGTGGATTTTCAGAATCACGTATTGGACGCCCAACGACAATATAATCAGCGCCATTGGTAAATGCATCCGTTACTGTTACCACTCGCTTTTGATCATCTTCAGCTCGATTTTCAACCGGTCGAATACCTGGGGAGACCACCAGCAACTCTTGATGAATGTGTTCTCGTAATGCTGGAATTTCAAGTCCAGATGAAATAACACCATCACATCCTGCCTGTAATGCCCGGCGCGCACGGGATAAAACCAGATCTGCGATTGAGCACTGAAAGCCAAGGTCATCCAGATCACCTTGATCCAGACTGGTCAACGCGGTCACCGCGAGTACTTTAAGATTGCCTTTTTGTTGTGCCGCTGCTTCCATCATCGATTGATTGCCATGAATCGTAGCAAAATCAACGCCACGCTGGCTTAAAGAATGAATAGCCCGAGCAACAGTTTCTGGAACATCGAAAAATTTCAAATCAACAAAAATTTGCTTATTCTGCTGTTTTAACCAGTCGATGAATTTAAAGTAATCTCCCGCCATAAATAATTCCATGCCGACTTTGTAAAACTGCACACTATCACTGAGTTCCATAACCAGATGTCTCGCCAGGTCTGTTGTCGCAACATCCAGCGCCATAATTAAACGTTGCTGATGTGGAATTGGCTTGTCTGATACAAAATTAGGCATGATAGCTTCCAGAATATTGATTGTTTCTCGAGGTTATGAGTGAAATTTATTCAATAATTTGTGCCAGTATAGCCGCAAATAATGACATGAGGAAGGGAGTGGATGTCAAAGAACAAACTGAAGAGTTAATTATTTTGTTAAATCATGATTATTACATTCCTGATGGTTCCACCAGCTAGAGTTGCTCGTCGATAACCTGTCCTTTAGGATGTCTGCAGCATCCTAAAGGACTCTGACCTCTTAAGCTACCCCTTAAACTGGAAGTTAAAAGTGTGTAGTGGCATAGTTAGATGGTTCATTGCAGCAACATATTCAGGATTATGTAGGTTATACAATTAGAAATGGTATTGGTTTTGAGTTATATGTGCGTGGTTCTAACTTTGATGCGCGAACTCATATCACTGGTTCAATGGAAAAGTTTCTTAATGACTATGGAGTGTTGTTAAATTTATCGGTAAGTTATGAGGTACGCAGGAATATAAAGACCATGACAGTTAACTTATTAGTGCATCTGTTATGAATAACCCAGACTCAAAAAAACAGAAAGAAACATATCGTCAAAAAATTACTGCTGAGTGGGATCGGATTGATCAGCAACAACTAGGGTCAGGGTAAATTAAAGATGCAATGCTATCTGAAATCACAAAAGAAAGACAATAGTATGGCTAGATTATTAAGAGTAAACCCAGTTGGTGTACCGCAACATATCGTTCAGAGAGGAAATAATCGTCAGGTATGTTTCGCTAGTGATGAGGATATAAATACTGTACTGGTCTACCTCATCTCGGACACTTTTTTCAGAGAATGTTCATAGTTATAACTAAAGTTTCGGAGTTCATAAAAACACCACAAGCCATTGATTACAAGAGATAAGTGCGTCCTAAAAGCGTATAATATAGGTTGACTTGAAATCACCTAAAACGCAAAAGGGCGCCAATGAATCATCCCTCAAAATTGCCAACGCTAACCGTTGATTTATTACAAGACAGCAGGCTGTTGATTGATAATGTGTTTGCCACGCTCTGGAAACAGATAGGAATGAGTACCATACTGCGTCGCGCTGGATTTCACAAACGTTCAGGGACTCCATTTGGCACAGTGGTTTTCACATTATCGCTATGGTTATGCCTCAAACAGGATTCAATCGGCATGTTTTCTCGAGACAGCCTGCAAGGGATGGGTAGTTACACAAAATTATTTACAGGCTCTTCATAACGCATATTGTCTGTCATCACAACGAACAAGGCACGACTAAACCCCAGCACCGAAAAAACGCATGAATCGGGTTTTTTCCGCCTCGCATTTGCCCCTAATCCACTTGCATTTGTTTCCCGACAGGTGTCTCAAAGGGTATCACGGGTTGTGCTTCAGGATTCCCCCGATAGTCATATAAATACTTGCGTAGTAATGACAAACTCCCTGTATAGCCTTGTTCTTTTATTTCACGAAACAGCACAACGCCTGATAAGTGAATCGGCATGCCTGGGCAATGCGTGAGTATAAAAAGGGTTTATAAGCATCTAACTTGGAAACAGTTTTAGGACGGCTTGAGTATTCAGGCTTCGCTGGATTGCTTGTTAAATATTTTTTAACTGTATTCCTG
>DRLZ01000308.1 GCA_011322755.1 Crenotrichaceae bacterium | reverse complement strand
TTGGTTATTACAGTCAAGTAAGGCCGCATCAACATAATGCGGGTAAAGCGCCAAATGTCGCTGAACTAAATTACTGGAATGACCTTAAGTCCGTGGCCAATATTACTTGACCACTACAGTTCCTGGTCTAATGAGCATAAGTTCAAGAACCACCACAATAACACATATGCAAATGGTCTATTGTCCGCTTTTTAGGTAAGAATGGCTTATGAGACTTAACAAGTTGTTAGTGATTAACTTTATAGCAGTTTTTTATAAAAGTCATGCTCCATCCCAAACAATGCTAGCTACAACAGGATTTAATCTGGATGAAGAAAAACTAAGATTGCTGAAAATACACGTCGTTATAGATAATATTTTGTAAGGATAACCCGTAGATTAACACTGAAAACGTAATTATTCACTACAGTAGCTCTCCAAAATGATGTTAACCTGAAGCAGGATCTACATTGGATTACACTGTGATGCTTTACTAGACTGCGAGATGTTTTATTGTAACTATAAATCAGTTAAATGCTTCCGAAAAAACTGGATAACCAAGGATGAAAAGTAAACAACAATCGCTGATTAAAAGAATTTTTATATTTGCATCTGTATTAATGACACCGAGTCATTGTATCAGCGCCAGCACCCTTAATGTCCCGACAGGCTTTGCCACGATTCAGTTAGCGATAGATGCGGCGGATGATGGAGACATTGTCCGTGTAGCGCCTGGCACGTATGCTGAGAACCTGGTACTTGAGAACAAGACGATCACGCTTGCCTCTCATTTCATTGATAGTGGAGACAGCAATTTTATAGCCCAGACCATCATTGATGGTGGTGGCCGACCAAATGACACCATATTCATCAAATCAAGCGTCGGAGTTGGCACCACCATTCAGGGTTTCACCATCCGGAATGCCAATAATGGTTTGGATATCCAGGGGCCATTACAATTACTGAATTGCAGGGTCACCGACACGAACGACGCGGTTGACTATTCCGCCTCAGGTAGTGAGCTCGTCAGCCTGGTAAGCAACTGCGAAATTGACCACAATCGGGATGATGCCGTTGACCTGGATGGACCCGCATCAGTCACCATTGTCGACTCTTATTTACATGACAATGCAGATGATGGCATCGAAGTCCGTTTAACTTCACACAATCTTGGTCTGAAAATTAACATCCTCAACAACATCATTAAGGATAACGCCGAGGATGGTATACAGCTGATTCAAACAGCCGGGGTTGTGTCTGACAGGGTTTTCCGGATTGAAGGCAATCTGATTACTGGTAATGCTTTTGCTGGACTTGGTCTGAGTACACAAACGATACAGAATTTTGAAGGCGCTGATCTTGAAGAACGCGTTTTAGTGACCAACAACACCTTTGTGAGTAACAACCACGGCATTACAGGTGGTAACAATCTAATTGCACTGAATAACCTGTTTGTGAATACTACGAACATCGCCTTAAAGCGTGTAGACGGTACATCAATTGCTGTATACAATCTGTTTTTTGGAAACGGTCAGGATGTTTCGGAAACCAACATTGATACGAGCTTCGATGTTAATCAGGATCCTCTTCTCGATGTCAACGATGAAATCACCGCATCCAGTCCGGCAATTGATGCAGGAACGGCGTCTTACCAGCATAACGGCGAAACTGTGCTTGTTATACCAGCCAGCGCATTCAATGGAACAGCCCCGGATATGGGGCATATCGAGACAGATGGCAGTTCGCCATCGAATCAGGCACCTGTCGTGAACGCAGGACAAGATCAGTCCGTTGTGTTACCTGCCAATGCCAGTCTAACTGCAAGCGTAACTGATGACGGATTACCCGCTCCATCAACTTTAACTGTTAACTGGACCCAGCAAAGCGGGCCGGATACAGCAACCATTATCACACCCAACGGTGCAGACACAGCTGTCAGCTTTCCCACAGCAGGCACTTACGTGTTTAGATTAACAGCAACGGATACTGCGTTAAGCGCATTTGATGAAGTAACTGTTAATGTGACAACCACTGGAGGATCAACCACCACACGCTGGATACCTATTACTGCCGGCGGTGATGATGTTGAAGAAAAGAGTACTCAGACAGTGATCACAGGCAGTACCGATCTGGATCTGGTACGCTCGGGAGACAATCAAACAGTGGGGTTGCGATTCAATGAGTTGGATATTCCACAGGGGGCAACCATCGTAAGCGCCTCTATTCAGTTTACTGCGAGCGGGATTCGATCAGAATCAACAAACCTGACCATTGAAGGTGAAGCCACGGGGAATGCTGCAGTATTCGCAAAAATCAACGGCAATGTTTCATCCAGGTCAAGAACGATAGCGAGCGTCTCATGGACACCCTCGACATGGTCAATTATCGGAGAAGCCGGGATAAACCAGCAAACCCCGGATATCTCCTCAATCATCCAGGAGATTATTAATCAGCCAGGCTGGGCAATCAACAATTCTGCGGTAATACTCATTACCGGGACGGGTAAGCGTGATGCGCATTCGTTTGAAGGGAATCCGTCTGCAGCGCCAGTACTGCACATCGAATTTCTCCAGGGAAATGCAAACCAAACACCTGTAGTATCGATTACGACGCCAGCAAATGGAAGTCGTATCACAGTTGGTGACAGCATTAATTTTACTGGAACAGGAACAGATACTGAAGATGGCGATGTGGCAGCAAGCCTGCAATGGACATCGAGTCTCGACGGCGTCATCGGCAGCGGAGCAAGCTTCTCAACGAACACATTGTCAGAAGGCACCCACACCATCACCGCAACAGCGATCGATAGTGACGCTTTGACGGGTTCAGATAGCATTGTACTGGCAGTAACCGCAATCAATACACCACCCACATCCGTCATCATTCAACCAGCAAACGGATCGACTTTTACAGTTGCAGACAATATTCATTTTACGGGAACAGGAACGGACACTGAAGATGGTGATGTGACTGCAAGTCTGCAATGGACATCGAATCTCGACGGCATCATCGGCAGCGGAGCAAGTTTCTCAATGAATACACTGTCTGAGGGCATACATATCATTACCGCAACGGCAACTGATAGTGGAGCATTGACTGGAACCAGCTCCATCACAATCACAGTATCCGCACCTGGGAACACAGCTCCCACTGCATTGATTACTGCGCCAGCAAGTGGAACCAGTATCACAGCAGGAGACAGTATTACATTTACCGGAACAGGAAATGATCCGGAAGATGGGGTGTTAACTTCAAGTCTGAAGTGGATGTCGAATCGTGACGGCATGATTGGCAGCGGGGGAAGTTTTAGCGTCAGTAGTTTGTCAGAAGGCACCCATACGATTACCATAACAGCAACTGATAGTGGAGCACTGACCGGAACTGACAGTATTACTGTTACCGTGCTTCCGTCATCAACCGCAACCACCACACTCTGGATACCTGTGGCTGGAAGGAGTGATGATGTTGAAGAAAGACCATCAGGTACCGTCGTGATTGGCAGTGGAGACCTTGATCTGGTTCTTTCTGGTGGGAATCAAACCATCGGGCTTCGTTTTAACAATGTGACGATTCCACAAGCAAGTACCATCGTCAATGCTTATGTGCAATTTACTGCAAGCGGTATCCGTTCAGAAACTACCGATTTAACCATTGAAGGTGAAGCCGTGGACAACGCAGCTACTTTTGATAACACAAGTGGCAATGTGTCAAACAGAGCGAGGACGACTGCAAGCGTTGACTGGTTAAATGTACCCGCCTGGACAGCGATTGGAGATACGGGTCTGGCTCAGCGCACACCTAAGCTTACATCAATTATTCAGGAGATAGTGGACAGGGGAAGCTGGACTGTTAACAATGCGTTAGCGGTTATTATCACAGGAACTGGAAAGCGGGAAGCCGTATCATTTGAAGCAAATCCATCTGAAGCGCCTGTGTTGCATGTGGAATATCTTGATGAAGGAGTAAACCTCCCCCCTACAGCTAAGATCGTATCACCTGCTGATGGAACCAGTATCACAGCAGGAGACAGTATTACATTTACCGGAACAGGAAATGATCCGGAAGATGGGGTGTTAACTTCAAGTCTGAAGTGGACGTCGAATCTTGACGGCATAATTGGAAGCGGGGGAAGTTTTAGCGTCAGTAGTTTGTCAGAAGGCACACATACGATTACCGCAACAGCAACTGATAGTGGAGCACTGACCGGAACTGACAGTATTACTGTTACCGTGCTCCCACCGTCAGCTGGAACAACTACACTCCAGATTGCAATTGCAGCAGGTAATGATGATGTTGAAGAAAGGCCATCTGGAACAGTTGTCATTGGCAGTATAGACCTTGATCTGGTACGTTCTGGAGACAATCAAACGATTGGCATGCGTTTCAACAATGTGGCAATTCCACAAGGGAGCACGATCGTCAATGCTTATATCCAGTTTACTGCAGCAAAAACAAGGTCAGAGCAGACAGACTTGGTCTTCGAAGCTGAAGCTGTTGACAATGCAGTAATTTTTAATAACGCAACGAGCAATGTGTCAAACAGAGCGAGGACAACAGCAAACGTCGACTGGTCAAATATTCCTGCATGGACAACAATAGGAGATGCGGGCATCGATCACCAAACCCCGGATCTAACATCAATTGTGCAAGAAATCGTGGATCGTCCAAACTGGGTCAGCAACAATGCGTTAGCAGTTATTGTCACTGGCACTGGCAAGCGTGAAGCCGTATCATTTGAAGCAAATCCATCTGAAGCACCTGTGTTGCATGTGGAATATAGCAATTAATGGATTGTGCTATGAGATGAACATCTGAATTTTGATGATGATTAATGCTACGAGAATTAATCCATCAAAGCTGTGAAGCTGTTTGAAATAGGAATCTTATATCAAACCCGGCATGTTGAGATAAGGTTATGTTGAGTTTATGTTAAGCAGCAGTTTGAAAAAGAAAGTAAAACAGTTGTAGATGATCATGCCTTCTCCAAGAATAAAGCCAAATACGATTGCTCACAGTGCGTGGATTCGATGGACAGAACCCGCACAGAAGATAATGTCAACGTATTGCCCTTCACAGATTTAGTCCAGAAAGGGATTGTTGATGGGCACTCGTTGATTTGTTGACCATGTTGCAAGTCGTCGCTGTACAGGTGCTCTGTCTTATTAAAACCTCATCTCATCAATGGTTGTGGTAAATAAAATCTCCAGATCATCTGCGTACAAGGCGAAAATAAAAACGCCTACGGTAGACAAAACAACCAGATTGGATTGATGAGGCTGGCTATAGAAAATCATGATTGCTTTGGACAAGATCGGTAAATGTTTCTACTTTGTTGTTTTTTCATGCTCTGCTGTCGTTATACCATTTTCAACCCTGATGCCAAGTGAATACTTAATTGCTGTTAGCGATATGTCTACGAGTAATAAGTAAGATATTTATGACAAAACATTTAAACGTTAAGTAAATATTACCGCTGAGCTATTCCTCTAGTAACCAACTATGTTATAAACCTGATGAGCTGGTGACCATGCAATCATTGAATAAGAATATCTTCAACTCAGGAGAACATTATGGCTAATCTGAAATCGTTGTTTAACTATCTGTACCGCAGGTTAATACATTTTTTTGCGGGGCATTCCCTTAAGGCAAAACGTAAACGCTATTTTTTTATCAAGGCCGGAACATTACCTGATCTTAACCTCCAAAATGGCACCCCATCAATACCTTTTGATGAATTTCCAGACATAAAATGGTTCAAAAAACTGTTGGATATTGTCGGCAAAGTAATCGTGAATCATCTTTACAATCACCAAAACCTGAATATGGGTAGTCAATACAAGTCAGAAACGCATGATCTCGATACATTTGTCAATGAAGCATTTGCTGATTCTGAAAAAGTCTATCGTCATCTGGATGAGGTATTACAAAAACTGGTTGCGCAACAATCAGCTGATCATGCCACGATGAGATGGCCAACCAGTCTTTCAGATTACAATCAGATGTTTCACGCAGATGGGATACCATTGCCAGAAATTCATACCAATTTTCAACCCAAAGTTAACAATGAAGGCTGGTTTGAAGACAGTTTTTTCGCTAACTTGCGTACCGCCGGTTTCAATCCAATGGTTATCCAGGGCGTAAATTCGGTACCAGATGCCTTTTCCAGCATGACAGATGAACAGTATCACACAGCTGTAGGCGCAGGCTTTGAAAATGATACGCTGCAACGAGCCGCTGATGATAAGCGTTTGTATTATTGTGATTACAGCATGTTATCAGAACTGATTGTTGATTCTGAAACAAATACAGGTGGTCATTATCCTGGCAATTGCCAGAAACATCTCTATACACCACACGCATTGTTCGTGCTGCCACCAACAGCCTCTGATAACCAACCGGCTACAATACAACCTGTTGCAATCAGGCTTAAAGACGATGGGCCGTTGTTTTATCCAAACAACCCGAATGATAGGTTTGAAGGAAAAGCATGGACTCAGGCCAAATACGTAGTTAATAGCGCCGATGGCAATCATCATGAGTTATTCTCTCATCTCGGCTGGACCCATCTTGTCATCGAGCCATTTGTGGTCTGTACTCATCGTAATTTAAGCGAAAACCATCAACTCTATAAGCTTCTTGTTCCTCACTTTGAAGGCACAATTTTCATCAACAATGCAGCTGCCACAAAGCTGATTGCTCCACGCGGTCAAGTCGATGAAATTCTTGCCTCTACAATCGAAAATGATGAGACGCTGGCAGTAAAAGCGCGTGCGATTCACGCACGTGGCTATTTTAAATTTAACCAGCAGTTTGTTACTAAAGAGCTTGCATCTCGCAATGTGATGAACAGGAAGTTGCTGTTTCCTTACCGCGACGACGCTTTACGTATATCATCTGCTATCCAGAACTGGGTTAGCGACTATGTCGATATTTACTATGCAGGTGATTTTGATGTTGAAAACGATGTAGAACTTCAAAATTGGGCCAAAGAGTTGATTTCTACAGATGAGCAAGGTGGTCAGATTCAGGATTTTGGTGACTTTGTAAATCCTGACAGGGTTATCAGCACCAAGACGTATCTCAAAGATGCCTTGTCATTGATTATCTTTACCTGCAGCGCACAGCATGCAGCAGTAAATTTTGCTCAGGCAAAAATAATGTTATACGTACCGGCTTTCCCTGGAGGAATGTACACACAAGCTCCGGAAACAATCCCAACTGACGTTAATACCTATAGTCCTGATGGAACCACCCCAGGCTTATTGACACCCGATAGTGTCAGCAAAGTTCAACAAGACTTGCTGGCTGTGCTCGGTGGTGTTTACTATACACAACTCGGGCAATACGACCACAAACACTTTAAAGATAATCGAGTCAAAATAGCGCTTGAGCGCTTCCAGCAAAATCTACACAATATTGGTACACAAATCATCAATGATAATGAGAACAGACCGCTCAAATATCCTTATCTGATCCCGGAACAAATACCACAGAGTATTAACGTTTGATTTTCCGATGACAACAGTGAAATCATCAACACTGAATTCATGTAGCAATGAAACATTTCAATTATCAGACTTGTATTTTCTGTTCCAGAGATAAACAGCAATACTTCCTAATACACAATGGGTCAGCGCAGAGATGGCGCCGGGGATGGTTGCCATTTGTCCAAAGTTCTGTTTGGCAAGTACGACACCGAGTCCAGAGTTTTGCATGCCGACTTCAATCGAGATTGTTCTGGCAACTTGCTGGTCTTTTAGCAAGTACAAGCTAATAAGATAACCCAATACAAAGCCAATGAGATGTAATAATCCAATGGCAACAAACAAGTTAAATCCTGAAGCCAGTATTTCTGCCCTGCCCTGGCCAATGATGCTGCCAACAATCAGGGCGATAATAATTACAGCAACAGGCGGCGCTACGGGCAACAGTTTTTCAGTTGTTTTATGAAAAAAAGTATTCAGACTAACACCCAGAAGAATTGGCACCAGCACCACTTTTACAGTTCCAAGAAAAAGTTGCCAGGCATCCACATCAAGCCGACTGCCAACAAGATAGTCAGTTAATAATGGCGTCATGATGATTGCCAATAATGTGGAGATCGCCGTCATACTAACCGACAATGCAACATTGGCTTTGGCAATAAAAGCAACCACATTCGATGCTGTACCACCGGGACATGAAGCGACCAGTATCATCCCGACCGCCATCATTTTTGGCAGTTCAAATAAATTTGCCAGTGCCAAACCAGCAAACGGCATCACTGTGTATTGTAATGCGACGCCAACTAAAATCCATTTTGGGTAAATCAGAATCCGTTTAAAATCCGCAGCGGTCAGAGTTAGACCCATACCCAGCATAATAACACCAAGACCATAGGTAATCATTTGCCCATGGAACCAGGTCAGCGCCGGCGGATAAAGCATGGCAATAATTCCTGCGCCAATCACCCAGACTGGAAATGCATTAGTAAACTGTTGGCATGCGTTTTTATAATTCAAGTTGTTTCACACAATAACGATCATGATGGAGTCAGAACAGGTATCTGATAATCTAAAGCAACAGACTTTAGCACAGAGGAAATCTCACGTTTGACCATTTTGCGATACATTGACAACCCGATAACGAATCGCTGCACCCTGGAATGTGTTAACAAGCTGCTGTATATGAATATCGATATTCTGC
>DRLZ01000307.1 GCA_011322755.1 Crenotrichaceae bacterium | reverse complement strand
TTGACGCTCATTACTGTCACCATAATGCCAGGCAAACCACCCTAAGGTGACCAATGCTACACCCGCTACAAGACCTGCCAATACTGCTTGCCAGGGAAAACGTTTACCCATATTAAGAATTTCTTTTGCAGCATTATCGACCAATCCCGCACTAACCTGAAATTGATTGTTACTGAAAGCACCAAGTAATGACCGATCAGCAATCGTGTTGAGTAAGCGTGGTATACCTTTTGAGTGGCGAAACAGTGCCTTTTGTGCACTAACACTAAATACATCAGATCGCGCGCCTACTTTCATCAGGCGATGTCGTATATATTCTCTGGTTTCATTATAATCCAGCGGAATCAGATGATAACGTCCGGTAACACGCTGGCTTAACTGACGAAGCTCCTTGCAATTAAGCAATGTATTTAACTCAGGCTGTCCAACCAGGATGATTTGTAACAGCTTAGTTCGTTTGGTTTCCAGATTTGTCAGTAAGCGGATTTGTTCCAGAACATCCAGACTCAAATTTTGCGCTTCATCAATGAGTACGACAGTACGCCGACCCTTTGCATGCGCCTCAAGCAAATATTGATTTAACGCATCAGTGACGACCTTAATGCTTGTATTATTTTCAGGGTAAGCGATACCTAGCTCATCGCAGATTGTCGCAATCAGTTCCAGAGAACTGAGTTTTGGGTTAAAGACCAGTGCCAGATCCACATTTTCAGGTAACTGATCGATCAAGCAATAGCATAATGTGGTTTTTCCAGTCCCAACCTCTCCGGTTAAAGCGACAAAACCACCACCTTCTCTCAATCCATAAATAAGATGTGCCAGCGCCTCCTCATGTCGCATGCTGAGAAACAAAAAACGAGGATCCGGCGCGATTGAGAAAGGCTCAGCTGTAAATTGGAAATGTTGTAAATACACAATGTAACATCGGTTATATCAGACTTATGATCAATCAGTCATTATCTTCATAATACAGCATCCAGTTGCGTGGCTCGCATTAATGTAAGATGAAGCACTTACAAACGTGTTGTCACCATTGAATTCAAACAGAGCTCTAGACTTTGACTCCATCCAGGTAACTGTAATCCAAACCTCTGATAGAGTTTGTCGTTATTTAACACTGAATACTGTGGACGCACTGCATCGGTTCGAAAAGCATCACTCTCAATTGCAGACAAGGATGCACAATCTGGAGACAGTAATCCGCGACGTATTCCAAGCTCCTGTATTTTCCTGGCAAAACCATACCAGGTTGTCTCACCAGAACTGGTTAAATGAAAAACACCTGCATGAGGAAATTGCAACTCATGATTTGAGACTGATTTTGCGACCATCAGCGCTGTTGCTTCTGCAATTTGTCGGGCAGGCGTTGGTGAACCCACTTGATCATCAACGATACCAAACGCGTCTCGCTCTTTCATCAAACGTAACATTGTCAATAAAAAGTTTTTCCCGCGTCCACCGTAAACCCAGGAAGTACGTAAGATAAGATGAGGAATATCGACTTCCTGGATTGCTTGCTCTCCTCTCAGTTTGGTCTCACCATAAACATTGATCGGACCTTTCTGATCGTCTTCTAGATAGGGCTGACTGGCGTTGCCTGGAAAGACATAATCGGTGGAGTAATGAACTAAAGCTGCACCACACTCAGCTGCAGACTGTGCAAGTATGCCTGGTGCGAGTGCATTGACAGCTTCAGCAGTTTTCACATCTGTCTCCGCCCTATCAACAGCAGTATAGGCAGCTGCGTTGACGATCAAGTCGGGTTTTATAGCTTTCACTGTCGATCGAATTGAAGATTCATCACGCAAATCAAGCGTTACTCGTGTTGAAGAGCGATCAACAACAATCACAACACCTAAACATGCCAGTGTTCGCTGTAGCTGCCAACCCACTTGTCCATTGTGACCAATCAACAAGATACGCAGTAAATTTCCTTTGTTCATTAACTAATATTTCTTCTTGTTGTGATTGACACACTTAATTGCATAATGGAACGGCATCCTCTGGCAAACTGTCGAGCAAATAGCCATTTGCATCCTTGTCTGACAATATCGGACTGGCAACCGGCCAGTCGATCGCCAGTTGCGGGTCATTCCAGCGGATACAATATTCTGCTAACGCTGAGTAATGCGTTGTGCACTTGTAACTCACATAGGCAGATTCGCTTAACACACAAAACCCATGCGCAAATCCAGCGGGGATATACAGTTGATGATGATTATCACTACTCAGATTAACTCCAACCCAGCGTTTGTAATGTGGTGAATCCGGACGAATATCAACTGCGACATCAAAAATCTCGCCATCAACAACAGAAACCAGTTTGCCTTGCCCTTGCGGGTTTTGAAAATGCAAACCACGCAATACGTTTGCTTTGGAAAATGACAGGTTATCCTGTACAAATTCCTCCTGAAATCCTTGCTCAAGGTATCGGAGTCGATTCCATGTTTCCCTGAAATAACCACGTTCATCAAGATAACAATCTGTTTCAATCAGCATGACCTCTGGCAATGCTGTCTCCGTTATTTTCATACTGGACGTCCTAATTTCAAAATCTGATACAAATATTGCCCATACTGATTTTTACACAACTGAGCAGCGATTTGCTCTAGTTGATCCGCGGTAATCCAGCCGGCAGCATAGGCTATTTCTTCCGGACAACAGACTTTCAGGCCTTGTCGCTCTTCAATCGTCTGGATAAAATTCGATGCCTGCATCAGTGAGCCATGTGTCCCTGTATCCAGCCAGGCAATACCTCGACCCAGGCGCTCTACCTGGAGTTGATTCTGGTGTAGATACAATCGATTCAAATCTGTAATTTCAAGCTCTCCCCGGGAAGAAGGCTTTAAACTGGCAACCATTTCGGTTACTTGCTGATCGTAAAAATACAACCCTGTGATCGCATAGTTCGATTTAGGTTGATCAGGTTTTTCCTCAACTCCAATCGCCTTACCTTCTGAATCAAATTCAACAACACCATATCGCTCAGGATCATTCACCCAATAGCCAAATACAGTCGCACCTTGATCCTGCTGATCTGCACGTTGCAGAGACTGCTGGAAACCATGTCCATAGTAAATATTATCGCCCAGAACCAGACAGCTGGGATGATCTGCAACAAAATTCTTGCCAATAATAAACGCTTCTGCCAAACCATTCGGCTCGGGCTGAACAGCATAATTGATTTCAATCCCCCACTGGCTGCCATTACCAAGCAGGTTTTTAAACAGTGGTTGATCATGTGGCGTAGTAATCAGCAAAATTTCTCGAATATCCGCTAACATCAGAACACAAAGCGGGTAATACACCATGGGCTTGTCGAACACAGGTAGCAGTTGCTTGCTGATTGATTGAGTGAGCGGATGAAGTCGTGTGCCCGAGCCGCCAGCTAATAAAATACCTTTACGCTGCATGTTTTAGACCAATCAACAATAACCCATTTAGACATAACACAATGCTCATGGCTGGAATGTGTGCATGATTCACCCCTAAACAACCCCCAATCGTTCACCAGCATATTCATCAGCCAACACTGTTTCACACCAGGATTGATGATCCAGATACCAGCGGACAGTTTTCCGCAAGCCTTGTTGAAAATTGTGCTTTGGCTGCCAATTCAGCTCATTGCTGATTTTTGATGCGTCAATTGCATAGCGCATGTCATGTCCCGGACGGTCAGTTACAAATTCAATTAATTGATGATGAGGACAATGCGGTGAGTCAGGTAACATTTCATCCAGTAAGCCACATAAAATCTTCACCAATTCCAGATTACTCATTTCATTATTACCGCCAACATTGTAAACCTGTCCAGGCTTACCCTGATTCAAAACAGTCTCCAGAGCTTCACAATGGTCTTCGACGAACAACCAGTCACGCACATTATCACCTTTACCGTAAATAGGAAGTGATTGTCCGTTACGCGCTCGCTGAATCATCAGCGGAATCAGTTTTTCAGGAAACTGATAGTAGCCATAATTGTTTGAACAATTGGTTGTCAGCGTTGGCAGTCCATAGGTTTTGAAATAACAACGAACAAAGTGATCTGCCGCTGCTTTTGATGCAGAATACGGTGAGTTGGGTCGATACTGGTTGTTCTCGGTAAATTTCCCTGTCTTGCCAAGTGATCCATAGACTTCATCCGTACTGACATGAAGAAAACGAAATTGTTGTTGTCGATCAGAAGGCAATTTATTCCAGTAGTTCCGTGTACTCTCCAGTAATTCAAACGTACCTTCGACATTCGTCTTCAGAAATGCATTTGGGTTGTCAATTGAGCGATCAACATGACTCTCAGCAGCAAAGTTGACAATCGCCATCGGATCGTGGGTTTCAAGTAGATAATCAACCAGTTTACTATCACTGATTGAACCCAATACAAAGTGATGATCCGGGTTATTCTGGATCGACTCCAGCGTTGCCAAATGTCCAGCATATGTCAGTGCATCAAGATTAACCACGCAGGTATCCCCACGTTGAATCTGGCGTAACACAAAGTTACCGCCAATAAAACCAGCGCCTCCAGTAACCAGAATCGTTGATTTGGTATTGTCTTCATTTGTAGTCATGTTGTCATTCTTCTAGTCAGTCACCAGTTTAATCAACCTTGTTTACGTGGCATCAAGCCTTTTGACGGGTTATAGCCCCAGATTGCCAGCAATAAAAACACCACCAAGGAAACAGCAGTAAAGAGTAAAGCATCATCGTTGATCTTGCCATAAAGCGCAAAACGAATTAACTCAACTGCCTGGGTAAAAGGATTATATTTCGCGAGTGTGTAAAGTAATTCACTGGATTCCTGCATCTTCCACAAAGGATAAAGTGCAGACGAAAGAAAAAACATCGGAAAAATAACGAAATTCATTACCCCTGCAAAATTTTCAAGCTGATTAACAAATGATGATAACAACATCCCCAGCGCACCCAGCATCAATCCGCTTAACAGGAGCGCTGGCAAAATCCACAGATAGCCTTGTAGAGGCGCTTGAATGTCATAAAACCATGCAATCAATAGAAAAACAAAAACCTGCATAATCGAAACAGCTGTACTTGCCAGCAATTTACACACCAGTAAAAACCAGCGCGGCAGAGGCGTGACCAGTAACACACGCATACTCCCCATTTCGCGATCATAAACCATAGACAGCGAACTTTGCATGCCGTTAAACAACTGAATCATGCCAATCAAACCCGGTGAAATATAAACCTCGTAAGGAATATAGGTGTCATATGGCGGAATAATGGCAATACCCAAAGCAGAACGAAATCCCGCGGCAAAAATAAACAACCAAACCAGTGGTCGAACCAAAGCAGCGAGAAAACGCCCACGCTGACTCAAAAAGCGCCACAGCTCCCGGGTCACAATCCCATATAACGCACGAAAATAATGCAGCATCTCAAGCAGCCTGTTCAAGCATCGTCAACTGCTGAAACAGTTCACTGACATTGTCGGCGTTGTAATCATGGAGCAATTCAGTTACCCAGCCATCTGCGAGCACCCTGCCCTGATGCAACACGATTAACTGATCGCTGTCATCAACTTCATCGATTAAATGGGTTGCCCATAACACGGCCAGATTATCCTGTGTCGCCAACTGATGAATATGCTCAACCATGGACTGTCGACTGGCAATATCCAGCCCAACTGTAGGCTCATCAAGCAACAAAACAGAGGGCTGATGCAATAAAGCCCGAGCAATTTCGACACGTCGACGGTGCCCACCATTCAACTGGCGAATTTTCTCATGACGTCGGTCAAACATCCTCTGACGCAGCAATTCCTGTTCGATACGTATCCTTGCTTGCTTGCGACTCAAACCATGCAACGCAGAGTGATAGCGCAGGTTTTGAATAACTGTCATATCCATATCCAGGGTTGTTTGCTGAAACACAACACCCAGCTTAGCAAGTGCCTTATAGGTACTGCGCCTTAGATTTTTTCCATTCACTTCAATCGTCCCCTCAGAAGCGACATACAAGCGAGTAACCAATGAGAATAACGTACTCTTGCCCGCACCGTTAGGTCCTAGCAGGATAGAACAGGAACCACGATCAACCTGAAAACTGACATTATCCAGAGCAGTTTTTTTAGCATACGCATAACTCAGGTGAGTCACACGCAACCCCGGATGTTTATCTACAGCAGACACATTTGATCTCACGGAGCAGACACCACTCCCCAGGGAAAACGGCCAACTGCGACTGATTGACTAACCTTGTGTTGCTCAAGATCAATGATAGAAATATCATGGCTGGCGCCATTGGTGGTGTACAGGCGTTTGTTATCAGGTGAGAAAGCCATATTCCATACACGATGCCCGACCAGCAGATAATCCTTGACTTGATAAGTTTGTGCATCAATCACTGCCACTCTGTTGGCAGGACCCAGTGCCACATAAGCCCAACGTCGAGTGGCATCAATGACCACACCGACCGGCTGAATTTGTTCTTGTGTAATACCCGGTATTTTAAAACTGATTTTGTGTTTAAGTTGTTGTGTGCCAACATCAAAAACCGAGACACTGCCGCCTATTTCTGAACTGACCCAGAGTTCCTGGCTATCCGCCGTAAACTGCAGCGCCCGAGGTCTGGGATCAACCAGCGTATTATGAACAATTTGATGCGTCGCAGTGTCAATCCAGTGAACCATATTGGTGGTTTCTGACGCGCTTGCCACCCACTTTCCGTCCATGCTGACAGCAATCCCTTCCGGCTCAACCCCGACTGCTATTTTCTTGACAACCTCAGCCTTGGCAAGATTAATCACAGTGACCAGATTGTCATCTTCATTTGAGACATACATCAACCCTGAGCTGGGACTGACTGCGAAAGTTTCAGGATCATCACCCGACGGCAATACTTGCTTGACTGTTAATGTTGCGCGATCAATGACCTGGATTTGATCATCATCACTCACCGCAACATAAAGTAGTTTGCCATCTGCACTCAAGGCAATACCCCGTGGGCGACGACCGATACTGATTGATTTGATACGTTCTCCACTCAATCCGTCGACAACAGCTAATGCATTATCTTTTTCTATCGTCACATAGACAGTATCCGCGCCAGCTGCAAAGCTGAAAAAGAAAAAAACGAGTATCAGCTGAACATATCTGAAAGTTGTATGCATTGATCGTATAGCCCTTATTTTAAACTATTACAGAAGACATCAGGGAGAGTAGACAAGCGATCAGGTTCAATGTTCAAGTGTTGTGGCATGATATTGCAACCCCTAAGCTAATCCATTACCGGGACAATCAAAATCAGGAAGATAAATCACTTCTGTTGTTATCGCACCATTTTCGTATAATTCCAGCCAACGATACCCGGGCGGTTTGTTATCCAGACAAAACTGACTGGCACCGGGCATGAATTGTACGCATGTTGAAGGTGTTCCTAACAGTTTTACACCGTTTCTTGTCTGATTGAATTGTTGATGGATATGTCCCCAGATCACTGCTTTCACCTGGGGATGCCGGTCAACTACAGCAAACAATTCCTCAGATTGTTCCAGCCCCATGGCATCCATCCATGATGAATGAATAGGAACTGGAGGATGATGTAAGCAAATCAAGGCTGAATATTCTGAATGCTTGCGCAAATGCTTATCCAGCATCTGTAACTGGTTATCACCTAGTTTCCCTGCATGTGTGTTTGGTTGATAGCTATTCAAAAATAGCAACTGCCAATTGTTAACCAGCGTCGAAAAATCATTATGGATTTTTTCCGATGACAGAGTTTCCTTCAGCAAATCAGGATCATCATGATTCCCGGGCAAGCAAAACACGGGCACTGTTGACAGATCAAGCACTGATTTAACTGCAAAATACGCAGCAGCTTCTGGTCTATCAACCAGATCACCTGAAAAAATAATGAGCTCTGGTTGAGAATCAAGCACGGCCTGCATGACTTGCTGTAGTGAGTTCAGCGTATCCAGACCATTTAGCTTTTGCGATGAATCGGCAAACAGATGCGAGTCTGTAATCTGGGCAATTCGAAGAATTTTGTTTTTTTCAGATTGCATGACACCCCGGCACAACCCATCAAAAGTCGAATTGTAGCATGAAGAATACAGCAAAGAGAAAATATATCAGCTATAATACTCTGTTTTGCAACGCAACTATTTATTGCGTCAATTGTAAAAATTATTCGTCTGGCAACGGCTTAGATACATGGACAAACATCAGTTAACCCACCTTAAACAGCTTGAAGCAGAGAGCATCCACATTATACGTGAAGTCGCTGCTGAATTTGAAAAACCAGTCATGCTGTATTCGATTGGCAAGGACTCGGCAGTCATGCTGCACGTCGCCATGAAAGCATTTTATCCTGGCAAGCCGCCGTTTCCGCTTCTGCATGTTGACACAACCTGGAAGTTCAAGGAAATGATCACGTTTCGTGATCAACATATCAAGAATCTTGGTTTGGAGTTATTTGTACATACCAACCCTGATGGTGTCGCGCAAGGTATTGGGCCATTCACACATGGCAGTAAAGTACATACCGATGTCATGAAAACAGCTGCCCTCAAACAAGCGCTGGATCACTATCAGTTTGATGCCGCATTCGGTGGAGCGCGACGTGATGAAGAAAAATCACGCGCCAAGGAACGCGTCTATTCATTCCGGGATAAAAACCATCGCTGGGATCCCAAGAATCAGCGACCTGAATTGTGGAACATTTACAATGGACGAATTCAAAAGGGCGAAAGCATTCGCGTGTTTCCGCTATCAAACTGGACTGAGCTTGATGTCTGGCAATACATTTATCTGGAAGATATTCCGATTGTGCCACTGTATTTTGCCAAACCACGCCCTGTGGTGGAACGCGACGGCACACTGATACTGGTTGATGATGAGCGGCTTCCACTTGAGCCGAATGAAAAACCAATGATGAAAACAGTGCGCTTTCGCACCTTGGGCTGCTACCCGTTAACAGGAGCCGTCGAATCAGAAGCAACCACGCTGCCTGAAATTATTCAGGAAATGCTGTTGACAACAACTTCGGAACGCCAGGGTCGGGTGATTGATCATGATCAGGCCGCCTCCATGGAAGAAAAAAAACGCGAAGGATATTTCTAGGATACTTGCACCATGTCTCACCAATCAGATCTTATCAGCACAGACATCAACGCCTACCTGCAGCAACACGAACAGAAGGAGCTCATGCGCTTAATGACATGCGGCAGCGTTGATGATGGTAAAAGCACATTAATCGGGCGCTTACTGCACGACTCAAAAATGATCTACGAAGATCAGCTTAGCGCGATCAAATCAGCCAGTGTCAAATCAGGCACAACTGGTGATGAAATTGACCTCGCACTCTTGGTCGATGGATTACAAGCCGAACGCGAGCAAGGCATTACTATTGATGTAGCCTACCGCTATTTCTCGACTGCGAGACGCAAGTTCATCATTGCCGACACACCTGGACACGAACAATACACACGCAACATGGCGACCGGAGCCTCCACATGCGATCTTGCCATTATCCTGATTGATGCGCGCTATGGCGTCATCACCCAGACCAAACGCCACAGTTATATTGCATCACTGCTGGGAATCAAACACTTGCTGGTTGCCGTCAACAAAATGGATCTGGTCGATTTCAAACAAGATGTTTTTGACAAGATCAGACAAGACTATCTGGATTTTTCCAAAGACCTTGACGCAAATGCCGCCGATATTCATTTTATTCCTTTATCCGCATTAAAAGGTGATAACGTTGTCAATGCCAGTAACCAGACTCCCTGGTATGCAGGCAACCCATTAATGGAAATACTCGATACTATTCAGATTGCCAGCGATCGTAATTTTGATGACATGCGCCTGCCAGTCCAATACGTTAACCGCCCAAACCTTGATTTTCGCGGGTTTTGCGGTACGATGGCTGGAGGCACGGCTCGCAAGGGTGATGCGATTACAGCCTTGCCATCCGGACAAACCAGCCGCATCAAATCAATCATTACCCAGGATGGCGAGCTGGAACAGGCATTTCCACCGCAAGCCATCACAGTCACCCTGGAAGATGAAATTGACATCAGCCGCGGCGACATGATTGTTCATTCAGACAACTTGCCGCTGGTCGCTGACCGCTTTATTGCACACGTTGTTTGGATGACTGATGAAGCCCTCACAGCAGGCAAACAGTATTATATTAAGCAAGCCTGTCGCACCGTAACCGGATCTGTCTCCAATTTCAAACACCGTATCGACATCAACACACTCGAGCATTTTGACACCGATCAGCTCAATCTGAATGAAATCGGACTCTGTGAAATTGCCCTGAACGCACCCATCGCTTTCGATGCCTACAAGAAATGCAAAGGCACCGGATCATTTATTGTTATTGACCGCATCACTAACGTCACCGTCGGCGCCGGCATGATTACCGGATCTGTGAGTGATCAGCAAGCCTACGCTGCAGTCAGCCCGGAAGAACGCGTGGCACGTTACTCGCAATCGCCTGTTGTCATCGCTTTAAGCGGAGAACAACGCGCAACTGTCGCCACCAGCCTGGAACGCAAGTTATTTGATGCCGGACATGCCTGTGTTGTCATCAGTGAATCGCTAGATTCAGCAACCGATCAGCTGATTTCTGTACTCAACAATGCCGGCCTGATCAGTATTTTTACCAATGAACAAGAGCTGCAACAACCCAGCGCTGACTATACGTTCACTTGCGGTGAAAATATCGACGCATCTGTCATTATTGAACAATTGAACAGAGACGGCGTTCTAAAATAAAACAATCCGGATCATCTGTTATCCAGATGCACCATCAAACGCAGATTGTGCCACCGACACAACAGCCGCGCACGCCGCAGGAAAGTCAACACGATGCGGTCTGCAGGATTGTAATTGGCTCATTCGTAACTGCAACCGGATGGATCATAACAGGGAATGTGGTTCTGCTAACTGCACTCCCAGCCATACGCTCATTTTCACTTCTTGCAAGGTAGTTCTTCGGATCAGCATGCAGCCTAAGACAAGGCTCAAACCAGGTCAACTGGTCGTTAGCTGCTCTTGCTCAATCATCCAGACAGTTTTCATCCTGGCATTTATCTTTGCTCAAGCAATTGTTGGGCTTTTGCTTCCAATTGCAAAAACAACTCATCCGACAAGATGATTTCAGAAGCTGCATAAAATGCCTGGGTAAAATCAGGTTTACGGTTACTCGCTCTGTTGAGGTGCTTTTTTTCCGCCTTCAATTTCCCAAGTGTCTGCCTGACATATTCACGCTCTTCAATGAGAAATGATAACCTGTCTTTCAATCTGCGCAGTTTTTTGTAACGCCCTGATCCAGCAAGTCCACCATCGCTTTTTTCGCTGTTCGACCACTTACGCTGAGCCGAGCGGATGCTTCGTTTTTCTTCATCGAGCTGATTCATCAGCTCGATGAGCTTCTGTTGATCATGGGATATCGCAGATACTTTAGTAACAAATTCTTCAGATAACATCGTTTCGTTGGGTAGGAAAAGTTAATACAAGAGAATATTATTGGACAACAATGCATGGCTTGCAATTGCATAATCAAGCATTCACAACAAAAACTTTCATTAATAGAGTCTGGCGTTCCCCTCTCCGATATGTCATTTTACCTTGCAAAGCAGGACTTTAAAGATTTTCCGAAGCAAAATCAGCAAGACGAGAACGCTCACCGCGCAACAGGGTAATATGCGCACTGTGTTCCCAGTGTTTGAACCGATCAACGGCGAAGGTGAGTCCAGAGCTGGTAGCGCTGAGGTAGGATGTATCAATTTGCGCCAGGTTACCCAGGCACACCAGCTTGGTTCCCGGGCCGGCACGGGTAATCAGTGTTTTGATCTGTTTAACTGTAAGATTCTGGGCTTCATCGAGGATGATGTAGCGGTTTTGAAACGTGCGTCCGCGCATGTAGTTGATTGATCTAAGCTTGATCCGGCTCATCAGAAAATCTTCGGTACTGGTTTTTTTCCAGCCAGATTGTTGCGTAGTATTCCCCAGCAACTCAAGATTATCCATTAACGCACCCATCCACGGTGCCATTTTTTCTTCTTCAGTACCGGGTAAATAACCAATATCTTCACCAACTGCAATCGTTTCACGGGTCATGATGATTTCGTGATAACGATTCTCTTCCATCGTCATTTGTAACCCTGCAGCCAGTGCTAGCAAGGTTTTTCCGGTTCCTGCGTTACCCAGCAGGGTAACGAAATCAATTTCCGGATTCAGCAACATATTAAGAGCAAAATTTTGATGACAATTTAATGCCTGTATACCCCAGGTTTGCTGTGTTTGAAAATCATCTAGTTGTACCAGAACAGCTACACCCTTATCAACCGACATCACGCGTGCCTGAAATTCAGGTTCATGACTGGAAACAACAAACTGATTGGGATGCCAGTTGATTACCTGCTCTGATTCAATCTGATAATAAGTCTTGCCCGCCTCTTCCCAGCTGTTGAAAGCGCTGTTACTATTCCAGAAATCGGTACTGAGAAGCAAATGTCCACTGTACAGCAGATCAATATCTTCTAACGCTTTCGCATTGTGATAATCTTCGGCAGTAATTCCAAGTATACTTGCTTTGATTCGAAGCGAAATATCCCGGGAGACCAGAATAATCTGGCACGCATCATATTGTGATTGCAATGCCAGAACCGTCTCCAGAATTGCATTGCCGGAACCACCTTGTGGCAACAAATCTGGTAGCTGACTGGTCAATGGTTCAGACTGGAAAAACAATGTACCCTTGCATCGACGATCGAGGTGGCTGGCAATAGTGTGTTGATTAAGCTGAATTCCCTCATTCAGCTTCCCAGGATCCACGGTACTCACCAGCTCATCAAGAAAATGATTGAACTGGCGAATATTCTGGGTTATTTCTGTGGTTTTTTGCTTAACATGCTTTAATTCTTCCAGCACGATTAATGGCAAAAAAACGCTGTGTTCCTGAAAGCGGAAAATAGCGCCAGGGTCGTGCATTAAAACACTCGCATCCAGTACGAAAATTTTCTTTCCGGCAAGCATTTCTTTCATTATGATATGGTGTGTCACCATCAGACAACAGATCGTTTCAGACAATTGTAAACAGTATTGTCAGCCATCCCAGAATGTGCGGGAAAATGACTAACACGTACTGGCAATTACACTGAATGCTGGCGAATGACCTCCAATACCTGTTCGACATGATCTTTAACTTTCACCTTACGCCACTCGTGAATCAATACTGAATCCGGATCAAGTAGAAATGTACTGCGCTCGATACCCCGGACTTGTTTTCCATACATGTTTTTCATTTTAATCACATCAAATGATGTGCAAATTGTTTCGTCAGGGTCGGCTATTAAATGAAACGGGAAATTATATTTTTCCCTGAATTTCTGATGTGCTGCCAGAGTATCTCTTGAAATACCAAAAATACCTGTATTCAGTTTCTCAAATTCACTGAAGTGTTGAGCAAAATCCTGCCCTTCTTTGGTACACCCAGGGGTATTATCGCGTGGGTAAAAATATAAGACCAGATAGCTTCCCTTGTAGTCAGAAAGGCGGAAGCGCTGATCATCTGTCGAGTCTGCTTCAAAATCGGCAACAGTGTTACCTACTGTAATCGCTGTCATATTTTATCCTGTTGAGTCTGTTATATTTTTACTGGCTCCAGAATTGCGTCGATGTTCGCATTATCACAAAAATCCAGAAATTCCTCGCGCAAACTAATGATATGAATATCCGCAGGGATGGCGAGACTGAGATTGACACAAAATAAATCAGCCATCATTTTGCTTGCACGGTTGCGATTGGTTTTGATCTGGGTAATTAAAATAGTGCGAGCCTGCAAAAACTGGGTTAACTCCTGCATAATGCCTGCACGATCAGGCGCATAGACTTCAATTGTATACGGCACATGAGACTGGTTTAACTCCAAGTCCTCGGTTCTGGAAAGGCTGATTTGTATATCAGATTCAGGCTCAAGTTGCTTCAACGTATTTTCCAGCCTGGCTATTTCGTGCCAGTCCCCGGCAATCATCATGTGCCCTGCGCTATGATTACCCATAAGATTTGAATGACACTCCCGTACTGTGCAACTGGAGTCAGCAACAATTTGTATTAACCGGATGACCAGCCCGGGCTGTTGTTGGCCAAGAAATGTTAGCGTTAGTTTCATTCGCTTTGAATCATAGAAAAAGTTCCACTTAAGTCTACCACGACTGACTCAGGATTTATTGTGAGGATACCTGTTGACATAAAAAACACATCACTGACTTGAACGCTTGTCACACCCGTCCGCCAAAGGTAACATGAACACTTTACATTACTTAGCAGGAAAACAGCTTTATGATACGTGGCAGCATTGTTGCATTGGTCACACCTATGCTGGAAAACAACCAGCTTGACTGGAACAGTCTTGATCACCTGATCGAGTTTCATCTGGAACAAAAAACTGATGCAATTGTTGCAGTCGGCACAACGGGAGAGTCCGCGACTCTAGATGAAGAGGAACATTGTGAGGTGGTCGCAAGAATTGTAACAAAAGTTGCCGGGCGCATCCCCGTGATTGCTGGAACTGGTTCCAATTCCACACAGGAAGCAATTGATTTGACCCGTAAGGCAGCTGAAGCAGGAGCAGATGCCTGCTTGCTGGTTACACCTTATTACAACAAGCCAACCCAGGAAGGACTCTACCTGCATTACAAATCAATCGCAGAAGCTGTTGATATCCCACAAATTCTTTATAACGTTCCAAGTCGAACTCATTGTGACTTGCTGCCTGAGACAATCATCCGCCTTGCATCTATCCCCAATATTATTGGACTCAAGGAAGCCACAGGAGAAATTCCTCGTCTGGATCAAATCCGCTCAGGCTGCCCGGATGATTTTTTATTGTATTCCGGCGATGATGCAACTTCATGTGAATTTTGTTTGAACGGCGG
>DRLZ01000306.1 GCA_011322755.1 Crenotrichaceae bacterium | reverse complement strand
GAATGTTTTCTGAATGTCTCTCTCGCATGGATATTGGAGAGATGTACCTCTATAAAAGGTAATCTGGTCGCCAGAAAAGCGTCCCGGATAGCAATACTGGTATGCGTGTATGCACCTGGGTTAATAATGATAAAATCAACTGACCCAGAGAAAGCCTGATGAATTGCATCAATGATCTCGTGCTCTGCGTTCGACTGCTTAAAACAGAGCGTATGCCCGCCATCATCTGCAAGACTGGAAAGCCTCGCCTGGATATCATCAAGCGTCTCGGTACCATAGACTTCTGGTTCACGAACACCAAGCAAGTTAAGGTTTGGGCCATTCAGGACTGAAATTACTGCCATTACAATCCAGCGGATAGCGCGCTGGTACTCCACCTGTCTCTATTTATTATCGGAGTATTGTCTACAATATTTCAGGTTTTGTCCAGAACTCCACAATTTATGACTCATTCGCAGCAGATCATTACCTCACCCTATCTAAAAATCAGCTTTTCACAACAGTTCATAAAAACCATCTGTGCAGATACTGATAAACAGTGTAACCACTTCATTGTCACACAAATGTTCTATGGTCTACTCTTACAGCGGAGACGATGATCAATATCGATAAAACAAGACAAATTGAACAAACGATGATTCAGTTCAGATTTAACGGTAGTGATTCTGTTATCACCAGGAGTCTGGGATAAAAGAGCTCAATTGATTTACAAATTAGCTGTCAGTGCTGACAACTGAGTAGTATTTCTATCTTCCACAGATATCGACTCTGTGAACGTTATGAAGAACGTGTATTATCACAAAAAGCTTTTCCTTATAGTACCAAGATGACAGTCTAGGATATCAGCGCATTCACTGCTTCATGTACACGAAAGAAAATATTTCCCGGTGATAACTGTTTTACAAAGTGAGTCTGTTCAAGCTTATCCATTACCGGTCCTTTTACTTCAGCCAGATGCAACGTAATAGCATTTGCAGTTAGACTGGTTTGAAGGTTTTCCAACATCTCCAGCGCTGTGGTATCGATGTAACTAACAGATGCCAATATCAACACCACATGCTTGACATCCGGATACTCGACCACTTGACAGTGAATATAATTTTCAATAAACCCGGCATTTGCAAAAGTCATGTTTTCATCAATACGAATTAGTAATAGTTCAGGCCATGTGTGGACTTCATGTCTGTTGATATTACGGAAATGCTCAGTATTCGGAACCTCACCAACAACCGCAATATGGGGACGACTCGTGCGCCACAAATAACTTAATAACGTAATCGCGATACCTAACCCCAGCCCCTGTTCTATCCCCATCACCAGCACACCAATCAAAGTTGCTGTCGCGGCAACACCATCACTACGATCATAGCGCCAGAATTTCAGTATGGAATTAAACTCAACCAATGGCGCAATGGCAACCAGAATGATAGCTGCCAGAGATGTCTTCAGAATACTCTCGAACACATCCGTCATGAAAACCACAGCGAATGCGAGTAACCCGGCGGCAATTAAGACTGCCATCTGGGTCACCGCACCTGCAGAAAAATTAACCATCGTTCTGCTAAATCCACCAGCAACCGGCATTCCGCCAGTCAATGATGCCGCCAGATTTGCAGTACCAAGAGCGACCAGTTCCTGGTTTGGTTGGATACGCTGACGCCGTAGATTCGCCGTTACTTTGGCAATTGCGATACTTTCAACATAAGCGATCAATGCAATAAACATTGCAGCCGGTAACAACAACTCCCATGTGTCAGCATAAACGATATCAAAGCTGAAACGAGGCAATCCGGCAGGAACCGATCCGACTGTTGGAACATCCACCCCATAATCGGCGAACAGCTTTGACGCAATAAAGGCTCCAGCTAACACAACAAGCAATGGACCACTTTTGCTCATTGCAGTCACCAGCACCGGATTGACATGAAGATGTGTTAAAAAACGAGGCAGTGGTTTGCTGAAAAAAATCAGTGTCATCACACTCACCACACCGACGAGAAAGGCAACTGGTTTGCTCTGTTGAAACAAATTCACATAACAGCCCGGATCCAAACCACAACTTAACTTGCCAATACCAAGCAAATGACCAATCTGGCTATACATGATTAATATTGCAGCGCCACTGGTAAAACCAACCAGAACCGGGTGACTGATAAAATTAACCAAAGCACCCATCCTGAATACCGACAACAGCAACAAAATAATACCTGTCTCTGCTGCCAGAATCATTGCATTGGTTACAGGATCACCCTGTCCTACCAACTCTGGAGCAGACAAGGCACTGGCAATCATAATGGCAGCGATTGATACAGGACCAACAGATAAGGTTCGGCTGGTTCCCAGAAGAGCATAGATTGCAGGCGGCAAAATGCTTGCGTATAACCCTACCTGAGCCGGTAACCCTGCCAGCATGGCATAGGCGATCCCTTGGGGAACCAGCAAGATAGCAGTAATAATCCCCGCGATCAAATCGTTGGAAAAATCGCTCCGACTGTAACCTTTAAGCCAACCGAGAATCGGGAAATACGCGCTCAGGCGCAAAGCTGATTTCTGCTGAATGAATGTCATCATGATCCACCACTTCCTGAATGTCAGCCATTAGAATAATTGGTTATCTATCTGGCGATTATTATATCTTAACGGCTGGTAATAATAATTTAGTATTACATTATTACTTATATACATATGAATTGAAAGCAAGACTTCAAACGCGACTGATCTTAGGCGTTAAATTGAACCGAATTGATCTTTAATTATTTGTATGTAATCTACGAGACCGTCGATATTGATGTGGTCTAATGGTTTGTTGCCTGCGAACGCGCAATGGCTTCAAGAAAAAGTATATCGACAAGGATGTTCGCCTGTTAGCTCAAATAGACGAGCGCCACGATACGCATTTTGGGCCTGCGGTTAAGAGGCTATGCGAAAGAGTCAGTGGTATTGATGGTAAAAAAGAGTATGCCAATTTAGCCACCATCTCGGTGAGTCACCTGTACAACCTGCGGCACTCAAAGGTCTATATCAATCAGCGCTGTTATTTTGAGAAAACCCATTCCACGACCATCAACGATTGGTGTGCGTTGGAAACCATGACCGGAGGGCAAACCAGGGTATCTTCGCATTGATACGGTGCACCGAGGCGATCAAGATGGACAAAAAGGTGTCTACCCTATCGATGCTGTGGATGAAATCACGCAGTTCGAGATTGTGTGTACTGTTGAGAAAATCTCTGAACAGTCTCTCATGCCAGCATTAAAGCAAATGATGACAATCATTCCCTTTATCTTGCTGGGCTTTCACTCAGACAACGGCTCAGAATACATCAATAACCAAGTGGCTGACTGACTTGAAAAGCTGCAGATTGAATTCACCAAGTCCCGATTCAGGCATCAGTGATCAATGAATTTAACCAGCAACTCCTAACCCCTATAGCAACTTCCATTGCCCATGTTTATTCCCGGAAACACGGATTAAGGCAAAGGAAAAGCAACGCAAGATCTATCTCTATAACAACATGATGACGCCTTACGACAAGTTCAAATCATTATCACACGCCAATAACTATTTGAAATCTGGAATCAGCTTTGAAATACTGGACGACACATCGCCCACGAGATGAGCGATAACCATGCGGCAGACCATCTACAAAAGGCGCACCAGAAACTCTTTAAAACCAACAATGAACGGAGACTGCATATCAGCTAACCGATGATCTTTGCTCTCTTTCTCTTTCAGACTCATTTATGGACTGGAATATAATCATCCAGCCTTGAATCGAGAAAATCGTGACAATTTATGGTTCCTGGATTACTCTGAACCAGCGGAATGCTCAGTAGTTTCTACTGTATTACTCACTAATTGCACTGGTTTAAGCTGCGCCAGTCGATCGACTTCTTCGTCTTTTCTCGGGTAGTCAAACCCTACGCTTGCGATAAAGCTCGTAACTTGCTCTAAATCGAGCAGCGATTTGACGAGTTTTGACTCATGCACGATGACCGTAAACCCTGATGTTGGATTCGGTGAGGTTGGAATATATACAATATACATATCACCTTGTTTGTTGGTTACATAGGCTGGTACCCACAATCCATCTTTTGGGTATTCAACATAGACAACTTCCCGGTCATCGTCTTGCTCATGATTCGAAAACATTTTGACTATTTTTTTGCTAACCCGGTAAACCGTATTAACAAATGGAATTTTGTTAATAACCCGCTCAAAAAAGCCAATCACCAATGAGCTGCGATATTTCGATAAAGAATAACCTATTGACGCAAGCAGTGAAAAACTAATGATAAAAACTACAACGGTATATGCGTAGCTGTCAACATAACCGTAAACCTGAAAAAACAGACCCGATATCATGTTTTTGACAACAATAAATATCTGCAGAACAAGAACAATGGGAATTACACCCAGAACGCCAATCAGGAAATAATTAAAAATCTTTTTAACGTGTTCTATCATCGTCCAATCACTCTCTTTTTCACTAATACGATCCGCATAAAACAAGTCGATCAAGAGGCACAGAAAGATTTATTCAGTAACGCCTAGACTTTTAAAAAACCTGGTGTTTGAGATTTCTCTTCCACAGTCAACATAATATCAAGTAACCCGGATAACCCAGGCCCTTCAATATAAGCGGCAGAACGTTTGATAACTTCATCACGACGCGCCACACCGCCAAATCCTATCACCACAACACCAACATCCTGTGCTTCGAGATCAGTGACGCCATCACCAATCAGGACATTGCGATCACCCGCTTTTTCGAGTGCAGCACAGATTTTAGCTTTGCCACCATTACACGCAAGCGGAGTTGAGCAATCGAAACCTTGATAGTGACCTGTGTCATCAAAATTGATATCAACAGCATGAATATTCTCCTGGTTAATTCCCAGAAATTGCCCTAGCTCAAGAATGGGCAAACGCAGACCACCACTAATAATATGTATCTTCTTGCCCAGTTGCTGTAGTCTGGAGACCACAGCAACCGCATCATCAACGATTTCATCCTGATAACGCTGAGCCAGCCATTGTAAATCCTGACGTGTCGGCTGAATAATTTGAAGTCGGCGACTGTATACTTCTTCCAGTGGCATTTCACCATTCATGGCAGCTGTCGTTAATGGAATCAATTGATCAGCTACGTTTGCCCTTCGCGCCAGTTCATCAATGCCTTCGATACGTGTCAGTGTGCTGTCGCAATCGAAGAAAACCTGATCAAACGGGCGTGTATTCACAACTCAACCTGGCACACATGTTCTATCGCCGGTATCGCTTTTACTGCTGCAAATGTTTCTTCATTCAGCGGAGATGAGATTCCGATAACAGCCATTGCCTTGTTATCTTCAGTCGAATCACCAACATGCATTCGGGTAATATTGATGCTTCCATCACCCAAGACATCACCGACAGCACCAATCACGCCTGGCTGGTCAGTATGCTGGGTAATCAAGATTGTACCCTCCAGAATAGACTCAACCTCATAATTGTCAACACCGACTAATCTGGGGTGCTTCTCCCCCAACAGCGTTCCATCCAAATGTATTTTACCACCGTCATAATGACCACTCACTGTCACCAAAGACACATAATCATGGACTTCTTGGCAGCGTGACTCAGTTAAACTGATGCCTTGCCGCTTAGCCAGACTCTCTGCATTAACACTATTAACCTGAACAGACATGGTATCAGCCAGCAACCCAACCAGCGTTTCAACCGCGATTGGATGTGGGTCAAGCTCTGCAGCCTGGCCTTTTACAACGACTTTCACCGCATGCAAAGGTCCAGGTGTAATCGCAGCAAGCAAGCGCCCCAGGCTACGCGATAACTCCAGATAAGGCTGTAACTTGTGCATTACATCTTTTGAGATCCGTGGCAAATTGATTGCATTAACCGCCTCATTATCAACCAGAAAGTCAACCAGTTGATGCGCAATCGCAACACCAACTGCAACCTGTGCTTCATGTGTCGATGCGCCTAGATGTGGAGTGAAAACAACGTTATCGAGTTTTAGCAGAGGTGAATCAAGCGGCGGTTCATTCTCGAACACATCAAGCGCGGCCCCTGCGAGCTGACCATTGGTTAATGCATCAATCAATGCTGCTTCATCAACAAGCCCACCGCGAGCACAGTTGATTAATCGTGCTCCCGGTTTCATCATTGCAAAGCGTTCAGCGTTCATCAACTGTTGTGTTGCGGGTATTAACGGGCAATGCAGGCTCACATAATCAGATTCACTCAATAGCGCTTCCAGTGTTCTCGGCTCAACCCCGTCTTGCTCAAATCTTTCAGCTGTGACAAATGGATCATGGACAACGACATTCATTTGCAAGCCTTTGAAGCGTGATGCAGCAATACGACCAATTGTGCCATAACCAATGATACCAACAGTTTTGCCTGTAATTTCGCGACCCATAAACTGTGCCCGTTTCCATTCATTCGCCTTTACTGATGCGCTTGCCGCAGGTAAATTACGACTCAGTGAAAACAAATGCGCAACTGCCAGTTCTGCTGTTGTTGTTGCATTTGAGTCTGGTGTGTTTAACACAACAACGCCACGTTCGGTTGCTGCTTCAAGATCAATATTATCAATACCAATTCCCGCCCTGCCAATCACCTTCAGCTTTGGAGCTGCTTCTATCATTTCGCGTGTGACAGTGACTGCACTGCGTACAATTAAACCATCGGCATCCGCGAGCCGTTCGGTGACTTCCTGTTGAGATAATCCGGGCGTAAAATCAACCTCTATACCGTCACATGTACGTAAAAAATCAACCCCTGTTTCAGAAATCTTGTCCGCTACAAAAATTTTCATGCTTGTTTATTTTCGTCCTCGTACCATTTATTAAATATCTAAATTCTATATATCAGCGCCATCAAACGCTGCTGTTCATTGATTCTACTAACTCTCGTGTTTCATATGACTAACACGCGAAAATCTGCATATAAGTCATACACTTTTCACCAACCATGGTTTTTACTGTTTTACAATAGACGCTCTCGTAATCAGGTTTTTCAGCGCATCCGACAACTCCATTTGCGTTTCTGATCTCACTGTCGCATGGCCAATTTTGCGTCCAGGCCTCGGCGCTTTACTGTAATCATGTAGATGTACATTAGCATCACCAAGCACTATTGCAGTCTCCGGCATTGTTCCAATAAAATTCACCATTGCAGAGAACCCGACCGCTTGCGTATCCCCTAATGGCAAGTCCAGTATTGCACGCAGATGGTTCTCAAACTGACTGACCTCTGCGCCCTCTATCGTCCAGTGACCTGAGTTGTGAACCCGTGGTGCGATTTCGTTTGCCAGCAATTCGCCATTCACATCAAACAACTCCAAAGCCAGCACGCCAACATAATTCAGCTCATCCAGAATACATTTAATATAGTCCTGAGCACGTGCTTGCAGGTGATCATCTGGACAGCTTTGCGCATAATGAAGTATGCCACGGTAATGGGTGTTTTCGCTTAACGGGTAATAATAAATATCACCTGCACGATTGCGTACAGCGATAATCGAAACCTCCCGATCAAACCCAACCAGACTTTCAATAATTAATGGTCGTCCTCCAAGTTGCCGCCAGGCTTGAGTCATTTCATTCTGATGCCTCAATACAATTTGACCCTTGCCGTCATAACCCATGCTGCGTGTTTTCAGCACTGCCGGCAACCCCGTTCTAACAATTGCTTGTTGTAACTGCTCAAACCTATCAATTGCTACAAATTCAGGTACTGGAATCTGAAGCTGACGAAACAGGTTTTTTTCATTCAGACGATCCTGAGCCGTATGCAATGCAATTGGTGGCGGGTAAACAGGATAATTTTCCAGCAGATAGTTCAGGCTCTGAGCCGGAATATTTTCAAATTCGAAAGTAACCACATCAACCTGCTCTGCGAGTTCGTGCAAAGCGGCCTGATCGTTGTAATCCGCCTGTATTAAATCAGCAACTTGTGCTGCACAAGCATCAGCTGATGGATCCAGAACCACACATTGCAAACCTAAAGGGTAGCCAGCCAAAGCCAGCATGCGCGCTAACTGACCACCGCCAAGTATCCCTATTTTCATTATCAAATCTCACGCGGATCAGGTTGAGACAACACCGATTGTGTCTGCTGCAGTTGAAACTGTTCCACTGCACGCTGAATGGATAGATCGTGGTTAGCCAGGATTCTGGCCGCCAGCAATGCTGCATTAATTGCACCTGCACGGCCAATTGCCAATGTCCCAACAGGCACTCCAGCCGGCATTTGTGCAATTGATAACAGTGAATCCATACCATTCAGCGCTTTTGACTGAATCGGCACGCCCAAAACTGGAAGTCGTGTCTTAGCTGCAACCATACCGGGTAAATGTGCTGCCCCTCCTGCGCCAGCAATAATTACCTGCAAGCCGCGTTGTTCAGCTGTGTGGGCATATTCAAACAATAGGTCGGGGGTTCGATGTG
>DRLZ01000305.1 GCA_011322755.1 Crenotrichaceae bacterium | reverse complement strand
TCTAGCAAAACCCTTTGAAAATCTGGGGGGACAGGAAATTTGAAAGAAAACCACAGAGATAATAAGACAACTATCATGACAAATGTCGATATCCCACATCTTATGTGTTTTTCCTTAAAATTACTGTAGTTAGAATCTGATTCAACGAACACCATTTATTGGTTAGCTGCATTATGAGAAATGTCACATTCAGATCTTGCCTGGGTCTGCGCAGCTTTTAATTTGTCGCGCATTATTTTTGCTTGTGGCGGGTCACGGAATACTGCGCCTGTTTCACCCGGCATGCTTTTCAGGTTTCTGAAAACAACGGCCTGGGAAAATTCGTCATACGTCATTTTTTTTGAAAACCTGTCAAACTGACATGTACACTGGTAAAGGTTTGTATAATTCTGACCGCCATTTTTGTTCATGCATTCAATCACATATTCGACAGTCGCTAGAGTAGGGTAGTCTTTTTGGTCTATCGGTTGAGCATCTTCTTTAGTACCATTGTTCGCACATGAAGCAAGCGTGAATGCTGTGCTGACAGCAAGAATTACAGTGCGGGTATGATGTACGCTGGTTTTTAGTATTTGAGTCATTATCTTTTAGTCCTGATTTGTGAGAATCCAAGGCATAGGGTAGTGTATGACAATACGCGATATTTCTAACCAAGATTCCTGATCCGAGTCATCTTCTTTGGATTGCATCGTCATACGTTGATCGATACTTCATTATAACCCTTAGCTGTCGTCTACAATAGCTTGAACTGACTTCTTCTCAGCAATAAAGAGAGATACGATATTGTCGCACTCAATTACAGGTATGGTTTTGGCGGGTGGTCTGGCCAGACGTTTTAATTCAGAAGACAAAGGATTAATATCTTTGCTTGATAAGCCACTTGTCTCATATGCACTGGATGTGCTTGTTGAAGTTGCTGATCCAGTTGTTATTAATGCCAACAGAAATCAGTCACGCTATGAGGCGCTTGGTTTCTCTGTGATTGCTGATCTTGATCAATCATATTCAGGTCCGCTGGCAGGTCTATTGAGCGTGATGCGATCCGCTGACACAGACCTTGTTTTGTCAGTTCCATGTGATTGTCCATTGATCACCACAGAAATTCTCTCACGGATGATTGAAACCCTGGAAACAACACAGGCTGACTGCTGCATTCCAGATGATGGTGAGCGAGTACATCCTGTTTTTTTGTTGGTTAAAACGGCATTGCAATATGATCTGGCTGCTTATCTACAAAGTGGTGAGCGCAAGATCGACTCCTGGCTTAAGCAACATCATCTGGTTATTGCCGATTGTTCTGATCAGCCCGATTGTTTTATCAATGTGAACACACCAGAACAACTGAGTGAATTACAGGCCATACTGGTCTAGCAAATGTATTATCCCGCACCGACACATTACCCGGATTTGCAGCTCTCGAAAGCTGGTTTGACATCGACAGTTACAGTTGATGCGGTGAATGAACAAGGCAAAACGCAATCTGTATCGCTTGTAGGTGAACGACCACTGACGATTTATCTGGACAAATATGAAATTGTCACACTGATGACGATCGGATCAAATCCTGAATTACTCACATTAGGTTATTTGCTCAATCAAGGCTTGCTGGATAATCTTGAGCAGGTGAGGGTGGTTCAGGTTGACTGGATGACGAGTTCAGTCGCTGTCGTGACAAACAAAAAAACCAAAGATGTCAGTGCCATGCTGGAAAAACGAACTGTGACAACAGGGTGTGGACAAGGCACTGTGTTTGGTTCGTTAATGGATAAAATTCAGCAAATCAAAATGGATCACCCGGTATTCAAGCAATCGGAGTGTTATGAATTGCTGCGAACGATACGTGACTACAATCAAGTGTATAAGCAAGCAGGCGCAGTACATGGTTGCGCGTTGTGCCAGAGTAACAGGATTGTTTTGTTTGTCGAAGACGTTGGCAGACACAATGCAGTGGATGCAATTGCAGGCTACATGCAACTTGAAAAAATTACAGGTACAGACAAGGTTTTCTATACCACGGGACGATTGACATCTGAAATGGTAATCAAGGTCAGTCAGATGCAGATACCTATTCTTCTGTCCCGCTCAGGCGCTACCCAAATGGGTGTTGAGATTGCCCGACAAGCGGGAGTTACACTTATTTCACGAGCGAAAGGCAAGGCTTTTCAAGTGCTGAGTGGATCGCAAAATATCCTGTTTGATGCAATTCCTGACAGAGTCAGAGGTGATCGCAAATATAAATAATGGTTCTAAACTGGAGCAATAGCGTAAACAGTGTTTATCATTCGCTATCAACTGACCCTTTGTTGAATGATAATGCGCACAACCCATCAAGTACCAGTCCAGCAGGACTGACCATGCCAATGACTTTGCGATCTTCGATTACCGGAGCACGAACCAGATCGTAGCGCGCAAACAGCCGTGAGCAATAACGGATATCCATTTGTGGCGGGATTGAGATAACTGGTTTGGTCATGATTTCATACACATTTACGCGTTCTGGTGCACGATCAAGAGCCATCACATGGCGTGCAATTTCACCTGCTGTCAATAATCCGTATTCATCGTTTTCATCGCGCGGGTTGACGACGAGAACAGCTGTTTTTTCACGTTTCATGGACATCAACGCATCGGTAATGGTTGCGGTGCGGTCGATGGTCACAAACACTGTTTTCATGATGTCTCTAACCCGGATAATGGGTTGCTTGTTTTTCATATCTGATCCTCGATAACTGGGGTAATGGTTCGCACTTGATGCATCACACCGATTGCATCCTCAACATCAAGCTGGATTGTAATCCCTGTTCCTGGCTCTGCTTCAAAATTACCGGCTTCAGCGATTGATTCAAGAATGTCTCGACTCAGGTGTTGCTCAACCAGAAACATCAGCACATCACGCTGAGTATCCAGATTCAGCCCGAAGAAAGTCTTTGATTTGGTCACCCCTTCACCACGGGCGTTATTAATTACCGTGGCACCTGTGGCGCCATGATCCCGTGCTGCCTTGATCACCTGGTTTGTCTTGTCATCATTCACAAAAGCAATAATCAGTTTGAAACGCATGATAATCCTCTGAATTAATCTGTGTTGTGTTTGTTGCGTGTTCGCCAGTCAGCAAGTTGTGCGTACCCGAGTACCGCAATAATCGGAAACAGGCTGGCAAACGCAATTAAGCCGAAGCCATCAATTAACGGGTTCCTCCCCGGCACAGATGAAGCCAAGCCAAGGCCTAATGCTGTTACCAGCGGAACTGTAACGGTTGAAGTTGTGACTCCGCCTGAATCGTATGCAAGTCCAATCATCAGTTTTGGTGCGCGTGTGGTCTGGATCAATACAATGACGTAGCCAGTAATAATGTAGAGCCACAGTTCGGTGCCAATCACAATGCGATAGGTTCCAAGTGCTATTCCAATTGCAACACCGAATGCGACAGCAAGTCGCAGTCCCAAAGCATTAATACCACCAGCAGAAATCTGTTCTGCCTTGGTTGCAACAGCGATAAGTGATGGCTCTGCCAGCGTTGTTGCGAAGCCGATTGCACCGGCAAACACATACACCCAGACATATCCCTGCCATTCGCCGGCAGTATAACCTGTTGATTGAAAGATAAATACAGAATCAGTTAATTGCGATGCCATGAGCTCACCAAGTGGAAACAAAGCCATCTCAAGACCTTGAATAAACAGGGTAATGCCGAGAAGAACTGCAATAAATCCGACAATCACACGTTGTGGATTGGGTACCGGTTTGCGCAGAACCAGGAGTTGAAAACCAATCAGAATAGCCATAATCGGCATAATATCTCGCAAGCTGTTAAGCAATGCTGTGAAAAATCCTGAAACGATATCCATGCTAAATGAGGATGCCATAGAGCATGACAAAGATCATTGGCGTCAGGGAAGCCAGAGCGATCAGACCAAAACCATCTGTTACAGGGTTACGACCCTGGATTGATGATGCCAGACCAATACCTAGCGCAGTGACTAAAGGGACGGTAATTGTCGATGTGGTAATCCCGCCTGAGTC